>DASXQC010000486.1:0-25060 GCA_036493235.1 Reyranella sp. | reverse complement strand
CGCTGCGGTCGACCGCGGCAATCGAGCACTCGCTCAGCGCCTGGACGGCCACCGCATCGTCGGGTTCCGGCAACAGGCCCCAGAAGTCACCCGGATACCTGAAGGCGTAGATCTGCCGGCTGCCGTCCTCGCGCCTCTTGTACAGGCAGGCGACGCCTTCCAGGAGAAGGGCCGAGTACCTCGACGTCTCGCCCGCGCGAACGATATCTGCGCCCGCGGCGATCCGATCGACATGCTTGGCGAGCGTCGCGAACTGGCCGAGGTCCCGGACGTCCACGCCCAGGTTCCTGAACTTGAGATCCAGAAGCGCGATTGCAGTGCCCGAGCACGCCGATGCGCCCCCGCCGTTCCTGTAGTTCGCGCCGGCCCCGTTGGACCGTTGCGCCAGTCCCGGTTGGTGGAGAGGCCTTCGCGACTCCCAGTCCGACAGCTCCCTTGTGAGCCGATCGCGTTCGTCGATGTGACGACGAAGTGCCTCTTCGAGCGTCGCGAGCAATCCGTTGCCTGTCGTGGCACCGGTACCCCGGCCGCCCCCGAGAGGTCGTGCAATCAACGGTCGCACGCCTTCGAGAATCCGCTGGGCTTCGCCCACGGCGTTCTGAGCCTGCGCCAGATGGCGCTCAAGGGTACTCCTGTCCATGTGCATTGGTATCGAGCGCGACAGGGTCGCTCGAGTGTGGGACACCGCACAGTTGGCGCGATATCACAGTTTTGTCCTTTCAGGCTTGCTGAAGCGCCTCTACTTCATGGCGAGTGACGATCGCGTCCCCAACCCACAGTCGTTGATGACCTGTCTGCGGGCCAACGCGTTTCACCTCATGACCCGATCGGCTTCAGGGAAGCAGCTTGTTGGGGCGCGTCGTGAACGCGACGTAGCGGGCGATGGACCACTGGCCGTCGGGTTGGCGGCGGAACAGGTCCATGCCTTCCTCGGTTGTCGTATCCCTGGCGCCGCTCCGTTCGACCGTCAGCGTCCAGGTCAGGCGCACGGCGGCGATGTCTCCCGAGACGATGATCTCGTGTATGGCGGGCACATCGTAGTGCAGCCGGATATCCGATCGGCCGAGTATCTTCGTCAGGTTTCCGCACATCGTCTGGTACGTGCCGTTCACGACGTCCTGGATCGCGTAGCCCAGATCGGGCGCAAACAGATCGCACGAGCCGGCCACATCCTTCGCGTTGAAGGCGGCCGTCCAACGCTCCAGTCGCTGTCGAATCGCCGTTTCGTCGGAGGGTGGCTGAGCACGAGGCGCCGTTGCGAAGGCAACCGCAAGGGCCGCGACAGTCATCGCAAGAAGGCTGGATCGGGTCATCGTGCACCGACCCGCGCCAGCGTTCCCAGCCCGTAGTCGTTGAGGTCCTCGATCGTGACGGCGCCCGCCTTGCCGTCGGCGCCGATCAGGAAGGTCACGCCCATGTGCGACTGCGGCTGCTCCTGGGCCGGGCTGTAGACGAACAGGTCGCGGTTGAAGGGCGTGAGCGGAAAGCGCCGGTTGCCCGAGGGGCCGAGCACCAGGAACAGCCCGCCGCTTCCGCCGGAGTCCTCCACCCGGGCGTCGCCGACATAGTCGTTGCGATAGGTGCCGGCATAGGCGGCGTTCGGCAGCGGCGGCGCTGGCGAGGCCGGCGGCGTCGCGTAGGCCTCGCTCGGCTTCATCATCGCCTTGTAGGCCGTGTCGAAGACCTGGTTGGCAAGCCCCACCCAGTCCTGCGCCGGGCTGCCGACAAAGACATCGTCGAGGAAGGTCTGTGCGATGCCCTCGGGCACGCCGCTCGGGAAGGCGTTCGCCAGCACGACGATGCCGAGCCGCGCGCCGGGCACCAGGCGCACCGTCGTCCGCGCGCCGGCCGAGAAGGCGCCGGCATGGCTCCATTCGACGCCGTGCGGCCGATAGTCGACGTTCCAGCCGAGGGCGTAGAGGCTCGCGGCGCCGGTCTGCGGGTCGACGCCTTTCACGCTGGCCGGAACGTGCGTCTGGTCGAGCGCCGCCTTGTCGACCACTTGCTTGCCGTCGTGCTTGCCGTCGTTGAGCAGCAGCCGCAGCCATTGCGCCATGTCGCGCGCCGTCGAGCTTGCGCCGCCCGCCGGCGACTGGGCGTCGGGGTTGCGCCGGGTGAACGCGGCCCACTGGCTATCCCGTTGGCTGTCGCGCCGCACGTGCAGGCTGGCGCGGTTGGGCCGGGCCATGAAGTCGCGATAGCGCGAGCTGGTCGCTTCCATGCCGAGCGGCTTGTACAGCCGCTCCTCGGCGGTCTCCTCCCAGCCCTTGCCGGCGAAGCGCGCCGCCGCGACCGCCGCCTCGGTGAGGCCGAAGTTGCTGTAGTCGTAGCCGCTGCGGAAGGGATAGGCCGGCTTGGCGAGGCGCAGGCGCTGGAGGATCTCGCCCTGGGAGAAGCCCAGCTCCTCGATGTCGTCGCCGACATGGCCGGGCAGGCCGCTGCGATGGGCGAACAGGTCGCGGAGCGTGACCTCGGCCGAGGCGAGCGCGTCGTGCAGCGCGAAGCCGGGATCGATGTCGCGGATCTTGGTGTCCCACGCGACCTTGCCGTCGCCGACCAGTGCCGCGACGACGGTCGCCGACAGGGGCTTGGACACCGAGGCGAGCTGGAAGACGGTGTCGGCGTCCACCATCTCCGGCTTGCCGATCTGGCGCACGCCGAAGCCCTCGAGGAAGACGATCTCGTCGCCCTGGACGACGGCGATCGACAGGCCGGGCATCATCTTCTTGTCGACGATCTCGCGCGCGAGCTGCCGGAGTTTCGGCAGCGCGGCGGCAACCGTCTCCTTGCTCGGGGGCTCCTTGTCGGCCGTCTGGGCTCGCGCCGAACCGGGCAGGATCAGGGCCGTGGCGGCGCCGGCCAGCAGGCGGCGGCGGGTCGTAGACACAAGTGCTCGCATGTTTCTGCCGTCCCTTCTTCTCGTCGACCCACACCGGCAGGTGCCGCTTGGACCGCGCCGTGGCCGGTATTTGTGGATAAGATGAATGCCCTGTACAACCACCCCATGACTTGGAGAGAACAGATCGCCGGCGCCTTTGGCTTCGGAACCGCGCCGTTTGCAATGCATCGAGCGGACGAGGACCTGGCAAAGGAGGCCATCCGGACGGCCAAGGCCGAGGGTGCCACCCGGGACGACTTCGCCCGCGAGATTGCGCTTTATGCGCGTAAGTACGTCAGCAGCGAGGGCATCCTGCGCGAGCGCCTGCGGCAGGATTCGGCCAAGCTCGAGAAGCTCTGGAAGGTCGGCCGGTAGGGCGATTTCCTCTTAGAATCATTGTCTTCCGCCGGGGGCGGTTAGCTTCGGGCGGCCTCGCGGAAGCTGACCAGCCGGCCGCTCGCCTCGTCCCACAGGGTGAGCCAGGGCGCGCGCAGGCCGCCGGCCAGGCTGAGGGGCTGGATCGGCCACAGCGCCTGGACGGCCTCGTGCGCCGCGGCGAGGCGGTAGCCGGGCACGCGCGTGTTGAGATGGTGGACGTGGTGGAAGCCGATGTTGCCGGTCAGCCAGTGCAGGACGGCCGGCAGGCCGAACCAGGACGAGGCCTCCATCGATGCCACGGCGGGGTCCCACTCCGCGCGCCGCGCCCAGCGCGCGGTCTCGAAGCGGTGCTGCAGCGAGAACAGCCAGACGCCCAGGATCGAGGAGACGACCATGATCGACAGATGGATCGTCAGCACCTCCTGCCAGCCGACCGCCAGCGCCAGCGCGCCGAACATCGTTGCCAGGGCGGCATTGGTGAAATGGACCGAACGGTGCTCGCGCACCCAGTCGCGCGGCGTGTCGAACGGCACGCGGTAGAGGACGAGGAAGACCAGGGGCGGCAGCAACAGGTGGGCGACCAGCGGATGGCGCGGCAGGCGGTGCAGCAGGCGCTGCCAGCGCGACAAAGCGCGATATTCCCGCACCGTCAGGCAGGCCGAGTAAAGGTCGGCGCCTTCGCGGCGGTCGAGGTTGCTCCAGTTGCCGTGATGCTGGCTGTGCTGGCGCGCCCAGTTCGCGAACGGCGTCAGCGTGATCAGGCTGCACACCCGGCCGACCAGGGCGTTGGCGCGGGTGGAGGCGAAGAAGGAGCCGTGGCCGCAGTCGTGCTGGACGATGAAGACGCGCACCAGCAGGGCGCCGGTCGGCAACGCCAGGGCCAGGGCGAGCCAGGGGGAGATCGGGTAGACGAGATACATCGCCACAGACGCGGCGAGGAACGGGCCGAGCGACGTCAGGAGCTGGAACGCTCCCTGGCCTCTGATTGGCTGCGCGAAGGCTGCGGCGGCTTTGCGCACCTCGGCGCCCGACCTATGCGGCGCCGGGGAGGCATCCATGGGAGGTCCCTTTGTCTGGTGGGGGCGTCTGGCCGGTCGCGACGGGCCTGGCGGGGGTCGGCGACGGTGCGACTGGGGTCAACATGGGCTCGCGGGCCTGCGGTTACAACCCGCGCCCTCGCGCGCCTTGTGCCTTTCCGCCGCCCTTGCCAAGCCAGCGGCAAACGGCCATATGGGAGCCGTCGATAGACGGACTGATGATTTGGCTGCGCCGGGTACGTACGGTCGTCCAGCAGCTGCTCCCGAAAATCCAATGCGAATTCGACAGTCGGCCCTTTGCGCAACGCAGCAGGCGGGCACGCATATCTACCATCTAGAAGTGAAAGGGTTCTCCTTATGACTACGGGAACCGTTAAGTGGTTTAACGCCCAAAAGGGCTTCGGCTTCATCCAGCCCGATGACGGCGGCAAGGACGCATTCGTCCATATCAGCGCCGTCGAGCGCGCCGGCCTCAATGGCCTGAACGAAGGCCAGAAGGTCCAGTTCGACCTCGTGTCGGACCGCCGCACCGGCAAGATGTCCGCCGACAATCTCAAGACCGTCGGCTGATCCCGGATCGCCGTCCTGCTTTCCCGCCGACCGCCAATATACGGGCGGCGGGATTGCGGGTCGCCCGAGCCCCGCACTGTCCCGCAAGGGCGTGCGGGGTTTTTCGTTTGACCCGCCGGTAACGAGGCCTCGATGGCGCCCGAAAACATTGCCCACGTCCCAACCCCGTCCAAGCTCACCGACGAGGAAGCCGTCACCCTGCGGCGCGTCGCCTTCGGCCAGTCGGAGGTGCGGAGCCTGCGCGCGGCCGACATCGCACGGCTGCTGGCACTGCGCCTGATCGCGATCGGCCGCGACGGCCCGGAGCTCACGCGGACGGGCAAGGATTACTTCGAATCGCTGCCGCGCGCCGTTTTTGCCGCCCGGCCGCGCTGACGCTATTGAAGGGGGATGTTCTCCTCCTTCTTCCCGAACCCCCGCCTCTTCTTTCCCGCTGCGCTGATCTGGACCGCGATCGCCATGGTCCTGTGGTACGGCGTGGCCCGCGACATGGGGCCGGCGCTCAGCCTCGGTGGCCTGATCGGCTTCCCTTACCCACCGGCCGGCGCGCCGGCAGCTGGGGCGGGCGTCGCGGCGCTGACCGGGCAGGACATCTGGCTCTACCAGTACATGATCGCGTTCGGCGTCGTGTTCTGCGTCGCCGTCCGCTGGTTGCTGCCGCACCGCTGGTTCTGGTGGTCGGTCGCGGGCTCGGCGCTGATCGTCTTCCTGCTGTGGTTCCAGGTGCAGCTCGACGTGATGATCAACGGCTGGTTCGGCACCTTCTACAACATGGTGCAGCAGGCGCTCGGAAAGCCGGGCTCGGTCACGCTGGAGGCCTTCTTCGGCCAACTCTGGACCTTCGGCTGGATCGCCATGGTCTACATCTTCACCGCCGTGCTGACCGCCTTCTTCACCAGCCACTACGTGTTCCGCTGGCGCACGGCGATGAACGAGTTCTACGTCGAGCACTGGCAGCGCCTGCGCCACATCGAGGGCGCCTCGCAGCGGGTCCAGGACGACACCCAGCGCTTCGCCGACACCGTCGAGGGGCTGGGCTCGAGCCTGGTCCAGGCGCTGATGACCTTGATCGCCTTCCTGCCGATCCTGTGGGGCCTGTCGTCCTACGTGAAGGAGCTGCCGGTGGTCGGCCCCCTCCCGCAGGCGCTGGTGTTCGTCGCCGTGGTGTGGGCGGCGCTGGGCACCGGCGCCCTGGCGGCGGCCGGCGTGCGGCTGCCCGGGCTCACCTTCCGCAACCAGCGGGTCGAGGCGGCCTACCGCAAGGAACTGGTCCTGGGCGAGGACGACGCGGCGCGTGCCGAGCCGCCGACGCTGCGCGGGCTGTTCGCCGACGTGCGGGCGAACTATTTCCGGCTCTACGCGAACTACCTCTATTTCAACGTCGTGCGCTACGGCTACCTGCAGGCCGGCGTGCTGGTGCCCTACATCGCGCTCGCGCCGACCATCGTCGCCGGCGGGCTGACGCTCGGCGTGCTGACCCAGACCACCCGCGCCTTCGGCCGGGTCGAGGAGTCGTTCCAGTACCTGGTGCGGTCGTGGACGACGATCGTGTCGCTGCTGTCGATCTACAAGCGCCTGCGCGCCTTCGAGGCGACCCTGCGCGACGAGCCGCTCGACCGCATCGAAGCCGAGCCGATCCGCCAGGGGGCTTAGGTCTTTTGCCGGGAGCGCGTCACTCCGCGACGCGTCATATCTTCAGAGCATGAGAAGACGCGCCACGGAGTGACGCGCCCCCGGCAAAAGACGGGATTGCCTTTCCCACGCGTCGGGCTTTTCATCGTCTTGAAACAATGCCCGATCCCAAAGGCCACACCCGCTCCACAGCCGTCCTTCTGCGCAACCTGGTCGCCGGGCTGACGCTCGCGGCGATCACCATCCCCGAGCAGATGGCGACCGCCAAGCTGGGCGGGTTCGCGCCCAGCATCGGGCTCTATGCCTTCATCGCAGCCACCCTGGGCTTCGCCCTGTTCGGCGCCAGCCGCGTGCTGACGGTCGGCGCCGATTCGACCATCACGCCGATCTTCGCCGGCGTGCTCGGCACGCTTGCCGTGGCCGGCGCGGGGATGGCGGGCGCGGCCGTGACCTTGGCCGCGCTGGTCGGCGCGCTGCTGCTGGCGGCGGGCCTGCTGCGGCTGGGCTGGATCGCCGACATGCTGTCGACGCCGATCATCACCGGCTTCCTCGCTGGCATCGCCGTGCACATCGTGGTGTCGCAGCTGCCCGACGTGATGGGCCTCGCCAAGCCTCCCGGCAACACGCCGCAGCAGATCGTGGCGCTGATGCATGCCGCGCCGCAGGCCCGGCTCTGGCCGGTCGCGATCGGGCTCGGTGTGCTCGCCCTCACCTTCGTGACCGAATGGCTGAACCCGCGCCTGCCCGGCGCTCTGGTGGCGATCGTCTTAGCGACGGCGCTGGTCGGGCCACTCGGCCTCGAAGACAAGGGCGTCGAGGTGCTGGGCGCGCTGCCGAGCGGCGGCCCGGAGCTGGTGCGGCCGGCGCTGGGGATGGAGGCGCTGCGCGATCTGCTGCCGCTGGCCTTGCTGATCGCGCTGATCGTCATGATGCAGACGGCGACGGTCAGCCGCTCGTTTCCCGGCCGCGCCGGCGCCAACGTCAACCGCGACTTCGTCGGGCTGGGCGCCGCCAACTTCGCCGCGGCGCTGCTCGGCAGCTTCCCGGTCAATGCCAGCCCGCCGCGCACAGCGATCGTGCACGAGGCGGGCGGCACGTCGCAGGCCGCGGCGCTACTGGCGGCCTTCGTGGTGGCGGCGCTGGCACTGGCGGGCGGCGGTTTGCTGGCCCATGTGCCGCACGCGGCGCTGGCCGGGCTGCTGCTGTTCGTGGCGATGCGCATCGTGCGCTTCGGCGTTATCGCCACGGTCGCACATCAAGCACCGGTCGAGTTCGCGCTGATCGCCATCACCGCTGCGGCGGTGATCTTCCTGCCGGTGCCGACCGGCGTGGCGATCGGCGTCGGCCTGTCGCTGGTGCATGGCGTGTGGATCTCGACCCGCACCCAGGTGGTCGAGCTCACCCAGGTGCCGGGTACGACGATCTGGTGGCCAGAGAGCCGGCATGAGAGCGGCGACAGCCAGCCCGACGTGCTGGTGGTGAGCTTCGCCGCCCCGCTGCTTTTCGCCAACGCCGACGTCTTCCGTCGCGGCATGGACGCGGAGATGGCCAAGCGGCCAGCCGATGCGCCGGTCGGCCTGGTGGTGCTCGAGGCGCTCGGCATCGCGGCGGTCGACTACACCGCGGCGCAGGCCCTGCGCGGCGTGATCGAGGACTGCCGGGGGCGCGGCATCGACTTCGCCATCGCCCGGCTGGAATCGGCCCGCGCCCGAAAGCAACTGGAACGCTTCGGCGTGCTCGAGCTGCTCGGCGCCGACAAGGTGTTCCTGAGCGTCGCCCAGGCGATCGACGCTCGGACGCCGAAGAAGTAGCTACGCCGCCTGACGCAGCGTGCTCTCGGTGGTGGCCGCAACCTTCGCCACCTCGCCCGCGACGGTCTCAGCCTGGGCATGCATCACGGTCTGCACGGTCTTTTGACCGTACTCGACCATGCGCACGCTGTGGTCGCGCGCGTCGGTGAGGTCGGCGAGCATCCGGTTCAGGCTGCCGCCCATCCAGTCGGCGTAGATCCGCGCCGCCAGCGCGGGATCTTGGGCGGCCGATATCTTCTGCACGGCCGCAAGGCCGGTCTCGACCGCCTCCTGGCGGCGCTTCATCCACGCGGTGATCAGAGCGTTGGTTCCTTCGAACAACTCCACCTGCATCGACTGCTGGCTCATGAGTGCCTCCCATGGAATCAACAGGGATTTTTCGCACCACTGTGGCGACAGTTGGACGCGTCGGTTCCGCACGAAGCTCGCGCTACGTGCGCAGGCCCGCCTGCTTCAGGAGCGGCATCACCGCCTGGTCGAAGTACTTGAGCTCCTCGTTGTAGTCGAGGAAGCCGAACACCACGCCGTCGACACCCGCCGCCGACATCTGGCCGAGCTGCTCGGTCACCTGCTCGGGCGTGCCGAGGACCGGGTTGGTACCCCAGCCGGCGACCACGCGCTCGCGGTACTTCTCGATCCGCTCGTTGAATGACTGGCTCTCGATGCCCAGCACTCTCATCAGGTTGTCCGCTGCCACGCGATCGCCGTGCTCGAGAATGCTGCGATAGGCGGCATGCGCCTCAGCCTCGGTCTCGCGACAGACCACCAGCGCCGAGGTGCAAATGCCGATGTCGCGGCCGTAGTCTTCCCGCGCCTTGTCGCGCATGCGCTTCGACACAGCCCGCACCGAGTCGAGGCTGTCGTTGCCGACGAAGGAGAAGTCAACCTCGCGGGCGGAAAACTCGGTCGCGGCCGGCGAGTGGCCGGCGTTGATCAGCACCGGATGCGGCTGCTGGATCGGCTTGGGATGGGCCTGCGCCTGCCTGATGTGGAAGTCTGCGGTCTCGAAGTCGAACGGCGCCTCTTCGGTCCACAGACGCATCACGATGGTCAGCCACTCGGCGCCGTAGCGGTAGCGGTCGTCGTGCGCACGCTGGGTGCCGTCGAACATCTGCATCTCGGGCGTGAACCAGCCCATCACCAGGTTGAGCGCAAAGCGGCCGTTGGAGATGTGATCGATGGTGGTCGCTTGCTTGGCGGCGACGATCGGATGGATGGTCGGCACGTGGCTGGTCGCCGCGACCATGATGGTCTTCGTCGCCTGCGCCAGCCCCGCTGCCCAGGTGTAGGTCTCGAACGACTCGCCATTGAAGTCGGTCGTGCCGCCGAAGCCACGCCAGCGCGCCACCGGCAGCAGCAGCTCGAAGCCCATCGCATCGGCGCGGCGGGCGATCTCGAGCTGATGCTCCCAGGTGATCCGATGCGTGGTCGAGGCGTGGCTGATGTTGACGCCGTTGCTGCAGTTGATGCTGAACACACCGAGCTTCAGCTTCTGCTCGTTGTAGAGCGGCACGTGCGCCCGACGCCAGTAGTCGCGGGCAATCGCCTCGGCCTTGGTCATGGTGGCACCATTCTGCACGCCTTCATTTCGCTGTCGACGACGGGACAAACTTGACTATTTCGAGACACACCTGCCTGCGCCGTCGCGCCGACAAACGCTTCGTGTTCTCCTGAGCCGGAAGGTGAAGAGCAACCGGGAAAGGGTTGGCGTGCTTCATTCGATCGAGCCCAGGGCGTTCCTTGCGTCCGACCAGCTGCGCACGACTGCGCAATGCCCTCACTGCGGCACCAGATGCGCCGTGTCCGATGGGGTCGTGGGCCTGCTCCACTACCGGGTCGAGGACGAGTTGAAATACTCCCTCGTATGGGTCTGCCATCCGGCCTGCATCCTGGCCTTCGAGCACTCCCAGTTCATGGGTCGGGCATGAAGGCGACGATGCGCCTCGACAGGCCTGTTCCGGCGATCGTCGCGGCGCACTCCTGCTATATCTGCGGAGAG
This sequence comes from Reyranella sp., assembly GCA_036493235.1. Classification (GTDB taxonomy): domain Bacteria; phylum Pseudomonadota; class Alphaproteobacteria; order Reyranellales; family Reyranellaceae; genus Reyranella. Next base: position 14,755 of record DASXQC010000486.1, on the reverse strand, counting down.
GACCTCTCCGACGGAATTCCACCGCACTGGGGCAGGAACTCGAAGCGGCCCTACTGCAGCCCTGCCCATCTCGCAAAAGGCGAGACCTATGTGCTGGAGCAGCTGCAGGATCTGACTCGTCTGGCTGGCGTGTAGCCGGCCGAGATCAGCTACGAACCATCGCCGCGCCGCCCTTCAGCACCGCGGCGGCCTCGTCGACGATCCGCTCGATCACGTCGCGCGCCGAGGGGATGTCGCGCACCAGATCGACGCTCTCGCCGGCCCACACCACGCGCTGGGCGAAGTCGTTGGCGTGGGTGGCGACGCAGGTGGTCTCCACAGCCTTCTGCTGATCGGCCAGCACCTCCTCCTTGCCGTGCCATTCGGCGAAGAAGTCGTTGCGCAGCGCCCGGCCGGGATAGTGCGCAGGCCAGGCAGCCCCGCGGACGATGTCGAACACGCGGGTCTGCGCCGTGTCGTCGCCACCCGAGGCGACGGCCTTCTCCTTCATCGCCTGGTCCCACAACGATTCCTTGGTCGCGGTGAAGCGCGTGCCCATCGACACGCCTGACGCACCCAGCGACAGCGCCGCCGCCAGCCCGCGCCCGTCGGCGATGCCGCCCGCTGCGACGACCGGGATCGACGCGCCGACCGCATCGACCACCGCCGGCACCAAACCGATCGTGCCGCGCGTCATGCCCGAATGGCCGCCAGCATCGCGGCCCTGGGCGATAATGATGTCGGCGCCCGCGCCGGCTGCCTGCTTCGCCTGCTCGAGCGTCTGCACCTGGCAGATGATCTTGCTGCCCGCCGCCTTGATGCGCGGCGTATACGGCTCGGGATTGCCGAAGGACAGCATGATCGCCGCCGGCTTGGCATCGAGCGCCACGTCGAGTGCTGCCGGGTTGCGGTCGAGCGCCCACAGGATGAAGCCGACGCCGACACGGGCGTTGCCGGCCTCGCCCAGCTCCTGCTTGATCGCCGTCGTGCTGGCGTAGCCCGAGCCCACCATGCCGAGGCCGCCGGCATGGGTCACGGCGGCGGCGAGCTTGCCGCCCGCCGCCGACCCCATTGGCGCCAGCAGGATCGGATGCTGGATCCCGAGCAGCCGGGTCAGCGCTGTATCGATCGTCGCCATGTCTGCCAGAGCCTCAGTTGTAGTTGAGCTTGAGGCCCGGAGTCGGCCACTGCATCACGGCGAGTTGGCCCTTGTCGGACAGCGTGATGTACGCGGTGCGCATGTCCGGCCCGCCGAAGCATATGTTGGTCGGGTAGGTGTCGGGCATCTTCACCTCACGCACGATCTTTCCGTCGGGCGCGAACTCGGTGATCTTGCCGGTGGTGAGCGTGGCTACGCAGATGTTTCCGTTGGCCAGCACGGCCAGGCTGTCGAAGCCGGCGGGACCGGCCGGAGCGCCGCCAACGACGCGGCCGGTATGGGCGAAATCGGCCTTGGTCTTGGCGAGCACGCCCGGCGCCTCGATGTCATAGGCATAAAGCCGCGCACTCGCGGTGTCGGCGACGTAGAGCACCTTGCCGTCGGGCGACAGGCCGCAGCCGTTGGGGCTCAGGAACGGATAGACGAGGCAGGTGATCTTCGAGCCGTCCGGCCGCGCGTAGTAGATACCGCCATGATCGCGGTGGCGGGCATAGCGCTTGCCGAGATCGGTGAAGTAGAAGCCGCCGCTGGTGTCGAACACCAGGTCGTTGGGCGCGGAGAGCCGCTGGCCGTCGCACTCGGTGTAGAGCAGCTTGGCCTCGCCGGTCTTCGCGTCGAGACGCTGGATCGAGCCGTGCTTGTAGTCGGGATGCGGCCCCTGCCCCATCGACTTGCCCTCGACGTAGCGGCTGCCGCCATTGTTGCAGCAATAGAGCGCGCCGTCGGGCCCGACCGCGAGCCCGTTCGGCCCGCCGCCATTGTCGGAGAACACGGACACCTTGCCGTCCGCCGTCACGCGCGCGCAACGCCGGTTGCGGATCTCGGTCAGGATCACCGAGCCGTCCGGCATCACCACCGGCCCCTCGGGAAAGCCCAGCCCTGTGGCCAGGATGCGCACGTCGTCGCTCATGCTGTTTCGCTCCCTTTGGTTTGTTATAGCCAATGTCGCGCAAGAGGGAGGCGCAAGCAGAATCAGCACTCTTCCCCTTGGGGGATTCCGCCAAGGGGAAGTGCCCGGGAAAGTCACCGCTCGCGCAGGGTTTCCTGGCGATAGCGCAGCAGCGGGGACATGAGATAGCTCAGGATGCGCCGCGAGCCGGTCCTGACCTCGACTGTGACCGCCATGCCAGGCGACAGGCCGACCAGGCGGTCATCGATCCGCATCTGGCTTTGCGGCAGGGAAATGCGGGCGCTGTAGTCCAGGTCCTGGCCCCGGGGCTCGCTGCTGTCGTTGGCCGCGCCCCGTCCCCTGTCACCGGGACGATCCTGCGGACGGTCGCGAACGATCGCATCCTGGGAGACGCTCAGCACCTCGCCGTGCAGCAGGCCGTAGCGGGTGAAATTGAAGGTGTCGACCTTGATCTCCGCCTGCTGCCCGGCGTGCACAAAGCCGATGTCGCGATTGGAGACCAGCGCCTCGATTTCGAGCCGGCTGTCGCTCGGCACGATGACCAGCAGGGCCTGCGCCGGCGTCACCACGCCGCCGATCGTATGGACGGCGAGCTGTTGGACCATGCCGTCGACCGGCGCCTCGAGCCGTTGGAGCCGCGTCCTCTGCTCGGCCTTGATCAGATCCTGCGACAGGCCCGCGGCCTTCTGCTCAGCCTTGGCAAGATCGTCCGACCGGTCGCGCCGCCATTCCGCCTCGGTCTGAGCGCGCCCCTCGCGGATCGCTGCCACCGCGTCCTCGGCTTCGTGCAGGCGGCTCTTCTGCACGCCCAGCTCCTTCTGTTGCTCGACCAGCAGCTGGAGCGTCTCGTAGTAGGTGAGCTTGGAGCCGAGGTCCCGGTCCATCAGGGACTTGCGCATGTCGACGCGCGGCTGGATCACCGGGATCAAGGCCTCGAGCTTTTCGATGGTCGCCGTGGTCGTGGCGACTTCGGACTGCTTTTGCGCCTGCTGCCGGTCGAGAGCGGCAAGCTTGGCCCGGTGCTCCGACATCTGGTTCGACAGAAGCTGGCGCTGCGCCGCGACGAGCACTGGATCGGCGGCGGCGGGCGGGACGAAGTCGGCCAGGGGATCGCTTCCGCCCGCCAGTGCGGCGCGCAGCCGGGCGATGTTGAGCTGCTCGGCCAGTAGATCGCTCAACAGGTGATCGCGCTCGGCGGCGTTCATCGTCGAGTCGAGTTCGATCAGCACGTCGCCTGCCCTGACCTGCTGCCCATCCTGCACCCGGATCTCGCGCACCACGCCGGTCTCGAAGGGCTGGATGACCTTGGTGCGGCTGCTCGGCACGACCTTGCCGGTGGCCGTTGCCACGATGTCGATCGTGCCCCACCACGCCCAGGCAAGGGCAATGCAGAAGAAGCCCATGAGCGCAAAGGCGACTGCCCGGCCGACCGGCGACGGCGGTGTCTCGACGATCTCCAGCGCCGCCGGCAGGAACGCCAGCTCGTCGCCGCGGCGCGCGCGCGGCCGCTGCAACGGAACGACCTGGCCCACGGGTTTCGCGGCCACGGCAAAGCTAGTGGACTTCAAGGATCCCTCCCTGCAAGCGGTGCAACGAGGCATAGCGCCCGCCCGTCTTGACCAGGGCATCGTGCGTGCCGTCCTCGACCACGCGGCCGCCTTCGAGGGTGACGATGCGATCCATCCTGCGCACCGTCGACAAGCGATGGGCGATGACCAGGACCGTGCGGCCGTTGGCGATCGCCTGCATGTTGTCCTGAATGAGGCGCTCGCTTTCGTAGTCGAGGGCGCTGGTCGCCTCGTCGAAGATCAGGATGCGCGGATCGCCCACCAGGGCGCGCGCGATGGCGATGCGCTGGCGCTGGCCACCCGACAGCGTCATGCCACGCTCGCCCACGATCGTGTCGTAGCCCTCGCCCAGCTCGAGGATGAAGTCGTGCGCGCCGGCGAGCCGCGCGGCCGCCACCACGCGCTCCGTCGGGATCGCCGGGTCGGCGAGCGCGATGTTGTCGCGCACCGAACAGTTGAACAGCACGTTCTCCTGCAGCACGACGCCGATCTGGCGACGCAGCCAGGCCGGATCGGCCATCGCGAGATCCATGCCGTCGACCAGCACGCGACCGCTTTCCGGCACGTAAAGGCGCTGCACCAGCTTGGCGAACGTGCTTTTGCCCGATCCCGAGGGGCCGACGATGCCGACCGCCTGGCCAGCCGGAACGTCGAAGGTCACGTCGTGCAGGATCTCGGGCCCGTCGACGCGATATCGGAAACCGACATGCTCGAACCGAATGCCGCCGCGGATCGCCGGAAGGCGCGTGCGGCCGGGCGTATAGGTGGCCTCGGCCGTTGTGTTGAGGATGTCGCCCAGGCGCTGGACGGACAGGCGCACCTGGTGGAAGTCCTGCCAGATCTGGGCAAGCCGCAACACCGGTGCGCTGACGCGGCCGGCCAGGATGTTGAAGGCCACCAGTTCGCCGACCGACAGGCTGCCGTCGATCACCAGCCGGGCCCCGAAATAGAGAATGGCGGCGGTCACGACCTTGCTGACGAACTGCACGGCCTGGCTCGCGGTGTTGCCGAGGCTCAGCACTCGGAAACTCGCCGCGACATAGGCCGCGAGCTGCTCTTCCCAGCGGCGCTGCATCTGCGGTTCGACCGCCATGGCCTTCAGGGTCTCGATGCCGGTCACGCTCTCGACGAGGAACGCCTGATTCTCCGCGCCACGCCGGAATTTCTCGTCGAGCCGGCCGCGAAACAGCGGCGTGACGCCGGCGGAGATTGCGATGTAGGCCGGGAAGGACGCGAGCACGATCCAGGTGAGCGTCGGGGCGTAGAAGAACATCACGCCCACGAACACCGAGGCGAAGAACAGATCGATGACGAGGGTCAGCGCCGAGCTGGTGAGGAAGGTGCGGATGTTCTCCAGCTCGCGCACCCGCGCCACCGAGTCGCCAACCCGGCGTGCCTGGAAGTAGGCCATCGGCAGGGCGAGCAGGTGGCGAAACAGGCGCGCGCCCAGCTCGACGTCGATGCGGTTGGTCGTATGCGCGAACAGGTGGGTTCGCAGGATGCCGAGCACGGTCTCGAACGCCGCGATCGTGAGCAGGCCGACGACCAGAACGTCGAGCGTGCTGAGCGCATGATGCACCAGCACCTTGTCGATCACGACCTGGAAGAAGAGCGGCGAGACGAGGGCAAAGAGCTGCAGGAAGAACGAGGCCAGCAGCACTTCGCTGAGCAGGCGCCGATACTTGTGGATAGCGCCCAGGAACCACGTGATGTCGAAGCGACGGCTGAGACTGGACAGGCCGGCGCGCCGGGCCATCTGGATCAGGCCGCCATCCCACACCTCGAGGAACTCGGCGCGGGTCATCAAGGCAGGCCGCAACGTCTGGGGTGACTGGACCAGGACCTTGTCGGCAGCGGCCTTGGCCAGCACCATGAAGCCGTCGCGACCGGTCGCTATGGCGGGCAACGGCGTGGCCGCTAGCCGCGCCCAAGTGGTGCGCGATAGGCGCGCCTTGAGACCGTGGTCCCGGGCACATCGGAGGATTTCCGGTGTGCCGATCATTTCCACTCCAAGACGATGGCGAATCTGATCGCGGTTGGCCGCGATGCCTTGGAGCTGCAGCAAAGTCACCAGCGCTTCGAGCCCTGGATCAGCCCGTGAGGGGGCGAGGTCGGGGGACATCAGGGCTTCTCCAGGGCTCTCCGCGGGGACTTCGTGCGGCGCGTCAGGCGTGCTGCGGCAGCGCGAGCACCGGCGGCTGGTTCGCGTTCGGGTCAGGGAGCGGCGCACCGCCCTGTCCCATGCCGGTGGGCGCGAAGCTCGACGCCATGGCCTGGCCGAGCAGCGCCGCTGGGGGCGAGGCGATCACGGAGTTCAGGACGACGTTGAGGCCCGTCCCGCCGTCCAGGACGTCCTGTCCGCCGCCGCCGATGAGCACGTCATCGCCAGCCCCGCCCAGGAGCGTGTCGTTGCCCGGGCTGCCGATCAGGACGTCGTCGCCGTCACCGCCGTTCTCGGTGACCTGCATGCCGGTGAACCCAGACGCGGTGATCACGTCGTCGCCGCCCAGACCATTGATGACGAGACGATCGGTGGCGTCGAAGCCGCGGATCGTAATGTCCTCGCCGAGACCCGACACCGTCACCACGCCGTTGTTGTTGGTGAGCGTGATCACGTCGTCGGCATTGGTCGCGTTGATGACCACCGTGTCGGCCTGGCCGTCACCGGCTCCGCCCGGTTGCGCCCCGAGGTCGAGATTGACCTTGGTGACGCCGGTACCGGTCAGGTCGTTGACGTTGATGGTGTCGGCGCCGCCCAGGGCGTTGAAGTCGATCGTCTCCATATGGTTCAGGTCCATCGCGATGTTCGCCACGTCGCGCGTGAACAGGGCGTGACTGCCGTTGGCCGAGATGTTGATGTTCTCGGAGACGTTGGCGCCGTTGAACAACAGCGTGTCGCTGCCCGCCTGGCCATCGACGGTGTCGCTGCCGTCGCCGGGATTCCAGATGAAGGTGTCGTCGCCGGCCCCAAGCTTGGCGGTGTCGTTGCCCTGCCCACCGATCACCGTGTCGTCGCCCTGACTGCCGGTGATGCTGTCGTTGCCGGCGCCACCGTTCAGCGTCAGGTTGATCCGGCCGGCAGCGAGACCCGAGGCGTTGATCACGTCGTCACCGCCAAGCCCGTTGACCACCAGCGAGTCGTTGGCGCCTTCGGCACCGTTGATCCTCACCTGGGCCGCGAGGCCGTTGATCAGGACAGACGTCGCATTGGCGGTCACGTTGATCTGATCGGTGCCGGCCGTGCCGTTGACGGTCACCGTGTCGGCCGCACCGTCACCCTGACCGCTGCCTGGCATTGCCGAAAGGTCGAGGGCAACCTGGGTGACGTCGGTCCCGGTCAGGTCGTTGACCGTGATGTTGTCGGCACCCCCCAGGGCGTTGAACTGCACGTGCTCGACGCCGTTCACGTCCATCACAATGTTCGCGACATCGCGCGTCATGCGCAGACGCGAGCCATTGGCAGACAGGTCGACGCGCTCGGCGACGTTGGCGCCGTTGAAGAGCAGTGTGTCGGTGCCCGCCTGCCCCTCGACGACGTCGCTGCCGTCGCCGGGATTCCAGATGAAGGTGTCGTTGCCGTTGCCCAGCAGGGCCACGTCGTCGCCGCGGCCGCCGATCACCGTGTCATTGCCGTCACCGCCGATCAGCGTATCGGCGCCCTGGCTGCCGGTGATGGTGTCATTACCAGCACCGCCGTCGACGGTGAGACCGATGAGGCCGGCCGCCAGGCCGGACGCATTGACCGTGTCGTTACCGCCACCGGCGTTGATCGTGAGGCCGTCGCCATCGGGATGCTCGAGATCGACCTCCGCAGCGAGCCCCAGCACCGTTACCTGGGTGCCCGATCCGACGACGGTAATCTGGTCGGCCTTGCCGGTGCCAGTCACCGTCACCTGATCGACCTGGCCGTCTCCCACCCCGTTCACACCGAGTTCGAGCGTGACCTTCGTCACGTCGGTACCGGTCAGATCGCCGACCGTGATGTTGTCGGCGCCGCCCAGCGCATTGAAATTGATGGTCTCGACGCCGTTCACATCCATGGCGATGTTGGCCACATCGCGCGTGAACCGCACCCGATGCCCATTGGCGGCGATGTTGACGGTCTCGGCGACGTTGGCGCCATTGAACTGCAGCGTGTCGCTGCCGTCGCCGCCTTCGATCGTGTCGCTGCCGTCGCCTGGATTCCATACGAAGGTGTCGTTGCCGGTGCCGCCGAATAGCTGATCGTTGCCCCGTCCGCCGATGATCAGGTCATCGCCGTCGCCGCCCAGCAGCGTGTCGTTGCCGTCGCCACCGGTAATCTGGTCGTTGCCCGCGCCGCCGTCGACGGTGAGCTTGATCAGGCTGGCCAAGCCGTTGCTGGCCGTGAAGATGTCGTCACCGCCGTTCATGTTCAGCACGAGGTTTTCCGTGGTGCCGATGTCGAGGGAGAACGGCGCCGGGCTGACGCGGTCGAAGCGCACGCGCGAGCCGTTGGGCGTGAGCGTGAAGGTCTCCGCTCCGTTGCCACCATTGACCTGGGCGGTGTCGTTGCCGTCGCCGCCTTCCATCAGGTCCGAATCGTCACCGGGATTCCAGATCATGAGGTCGTTGCCGGCCTCGCCGAACATCTGGTCGTCGCCGTCGCCGCCGATCAGCGTGTCGTTGCCGGCACCGCCGAACAGCAGGTCGTTGCCGCCCTTGCCCAGGAGGGTGTCGTTGCCCGCCTGGCCGAACAGCAAGTCGTTGCCCGAGCCGCCGGTCAGGGTGTCGTTACCGTCGCCGCCGAACAGCTGGGCGGCCGGCAGGGCGCCGTTGGTTTCGTCGAGGGTGAGCATGTCGTTGCCGGCCTGGCCGAACACCTGAATCAAGCTGGTGTTCGCAACGCTCGCGATGCCTCCCTGGACCGCGATGGCACCGCCGTTCACCAGGATCCTTCCCGCCGCGTCTCGGGAGATCGTGATCAGGTCACTGGCAGCGTCGCCCAGCACGGAGAGAAGGCCGGTACCCGGGGAAAAGGTAGCTTTGATGGCCATTTGATTTTCCTTTCGACGATTTTCCGATGTCGGCTTGCAGATGTCGGCACCTGGTCGAATGGCTAGACGCGAACCGCGTGGCAGACTTGAGCGTGGCTTGAGGGCGGCATGGATTTTTCTTCGAGAATTCATGAGGATTTTCTAGGTGCAGCAGAACCCCGGCCGTGCTACCCGCCCGTGCGCCTTGGTGGCCGCGACAACCGCCCGAATAGCGCCGCTTTTGAAGAACGAAATCGCGTTCGACATACCGGGGACAGCAAAGTGCAGTTTACGTTTGCGGGTCATACGCTGGACACCCAGCTGCGCGAGCTGCGCCGTGGGACCGAGGCCATTCCGGTCGAGCCGCAGGTGCTGGATCTGTTGATTTGCTTGGTAAAAAACCGCGACCGGGTTGTCACAAAGGACGATCTGATTTCGTTGGTCTGGGGCGGCCGGATCGTCTCCGAAGCGACGCTGAGCAGCGGCGTCTACGCCGCACGCAAGGCTCTGGGCGACAGCGGCCAGGGACAGCAACTGATCCGCACCATCGCGCGCCGAGGCGTGCGCTTTGTCGGCAACGTGCACACGCAGGTGGCCGCCGCTGACCCCGAGCCCGATGAAGCCCACGCAACGCCCCGCGAAACCAACGAAACGCGCAACTCAGCCTCTCAAATCCTGCCGTTGCCCGAACGCCCCGCCATCGCCGTGCTGCCGTTCGACAACATGTGCGAGGATCCGAGGCAGGAGTATTTCTCCGACGGCATCAGCGAAGACATCATCACTGCGCTCTCCAAGCTTCGCTGGTTCTTCGTGATCGCCCGCAACTCCTCGTTCACCTACAAAGGCAAGCCCGTCAACATCAAGCAGGTCGCCAAGGACCTCGGCGTCAACTACGTGCTCGAAGGCAGCGTGCAGCGGCGGGGCGAGCGCGTGCGCATCACCGCCCAGCTGAATGACGGGCTGACCGGCAACCACATCTGGGCGGAACGTTTCGATCGTGAGCTTGCCGACGTCTTCGCCGTGCAGGACGAGATCACCGAGGCCATCGTCGCCGCGGTCGAGCCACAGATCTACGCCGCCGAGAATTTCCGAGCTCAGCGCAAACCGCCGGACCGCCTGGATGCCTGGGACCTGGTGATGCGAGCCCTCTCCCACTTCTGGCGCGTGACCCGCGACGACAACCGCATCGCCCAGGAGCTGCTGCAGAAGGCGATCGCAATCGACGCCAGCTATGGCCACGCGCTCGGTCTGGTCGCGACCAGCCACATCTTCGGCGTTCACATGGGCTGGGAGCACGAGTCGATTGCGCCGCTCGCCGAGCGCGCGGCGCTCGCCGCTACCCAGGCCGACGGCGAGGATCCCTGGGCGCACCATGCGCTTGGCTGCATCTATCTCTTCGCGCGACGGTTCGACGACTCGATCGCCCAGTTCGAAACGGCGCTGCGGCTCAATCCGAACTTCTCGTTGGCGCAGTGCTACTACTGCGTGACGCTGGCCTACAGCGGCCGTTGGCTGGAAGCGGAAGGTGTCGTTCAGCGCGCGCTGCGCTTCAGTCCGCGCGATCCGCTGTCAGCACTCTATTATGGCGCCGCCTCCTACGCCCAATTTGCCGGGCGCAACTACGAGAAGGCAATGGAGCTTGCGCGCGAATCCATTCGCCTGCGCGGCGACTTCACCGGCGCCCACCGCGTGCTCACCGCGGCGGCGGGGATGGCGGGGCAGGTCGACAGCGCAGCGGCGGCGCTGCGCGACCTGAGGCGCGCCCAGCCCGCCATTTCGCTCGCCTGGATCGCGAGCCAGATGCCGTTCAAGCACGAGGCCGACCTGCAGCACTATCTCGAGGGTTTCCGCCGCGCCGGCCTCGACTAGGGCCAATCAGACTCGCCGTTCGCGGCCCGCTTACGCCCGGTAGAGCATGACCGGCTGGTCGAAGCCCTTGAGCTCGTAGGAGCGCGCAGCGCCCTCGGCCAGCGCGTCGCCGACGCGTTCGCGCATCGCTTCGGTCACCAGGATCTCGCCCGGCTCGGCTACCGCCTGCACGCGCGCGGCAATGTTGACCACCGTGCCGATCGCCGTCAGGTCGCGGTGTGAGCGGCCGAACTCGCCGAAGCTGACCTCGCCGCATTGCAGGCCGATGCCGACGCCAAACTCGAGGCCAGTCTCCTTCTTGCGCACAGCAAGGCGCTGCTGGATCTCGCGTGCCGCCAGCAGCGCCTGGCGCGCATGATCGTCCTGCTTGATCGGGAAATTGAACACCGCCATCACCGCGTCGCCGATCGTCTTGTTGAGCAGCCCGTCATGCTCCCAGATCGCAGCGGCGCACTCGTCGTAGAAGAGGTCGAGCAGGTTGCCCATCTCGGCCGAAGAGATTTCCTGCGAGAGCTTCGTGTAGGCACGCAGGTCGGCAAACAAAATGGTGGCGTCGATCGTGATCTTGGTCGCCTTCATCACCCGGCTGAACATCAGCTCGCAGAAGGTACAAGTGTTAGGGTTCATGCGGCTCGGCTTCAGCCCCATGACCCGGAACGGCACCGACAACGGGCCGCGCAGGACCATCGGAACGTGCAGATTCTGCCAACACCCCTTGCAGAGAAGAGCTTGTGGCTGCGCCATGCGGCACTCTCCCAGGTTCGTCGCCCGGACTTTCTAGCACGTCGCCTGACCGGCCGCTAAGCTTCTGATCGCATGGATTTCACCTCCCTCGCTCTCACCCCGCCGTGGCGCATCGGCGTCGATGTCGGCGGCACCTTCACCGACATGGTTTTGCGCGATTCGGCTGGCTCGGTGCGCATCTTCAAGGCGCCGTCGGTCCCGGCCGATCCCAGCGAGGGCGTGCTGGGCGTCCTGCGCCTCGCCGCGCAGCAGCTCGACCTTCCGCTGACCCAGCTGCTGCGCTCCTGCGCGCTGTTCGTCCACGGCTCGACCGTCGCCACCAACACCATCCTCGAGAAGAAGGGCGCCAAGGTCGGCATGCTGACCACCGAGGGCTTCCGCGATTCGCTCGAGATCCGCCGCGGCATCCGCGAGAACCAGTGGGACCATCGCGCACCCTTCCCCGAGGTGCTGGTTCCGCGCTATCTGCGCCTGCCGGTGCGCGGCCGCATCGCCTCGGACGGCAGCGAGGCCACGCCGTTCGAAGCGGCGGACGTCGCCGCAGCCGCCCGCACCTTTGCCGACGAGGGCGTCGAGTCAGTCGCCGTCTGCCTGTTCAACAGCTTCCTCGACGGCGCGCACGAGCGTGCGGCCGGCGGCGCGCTCGAACGCAGCGGCATGGGCCAGTGGGTCTCGCTATCGAGCGAAGTGATGCCGACCATGGGCGAGTACGAGCGCGGCTCGACCGCCGTGGTGAACGCCTACATCGCGCCCAAGGTCACCGGCTACCTTCAGGCGCTCGACCGGCAGCTGCGCCAGCTCGGCTTGCCCAACTCGCTTCTGCTGCTGCAAAGCAACGGCGGTGCCGTCTCGGTCGACCAGGTCGCAGCACGGCCGGTGATGCTGGTGCTCTCGGGCCCGGCGGCGGGCGTCGGCGCGCTCAAAGGCTGCTCGGCTCCGGGTGAAGCAGTGAACTTCATCTCGATGGAGATCGGCGGCACGAGTTGCGACGTCATGGTGATGGCCAAGGGCGACGTGCCGATCGCCGATTCGCTCATCATCGACGGCTATCACCTCACCACGCCGTCGGTCGAGATCCACACGGTTGGCGCGGGCGGCGGCACGGTCGCCTGGGTCGACAGCGCGGGCCTGCTGCATGTCGGCCCGCAGGGTGCGGGCGCGCGGCCCGGCCCTGCCGCCTACGGTCTGGGCGGCGAGCAGCCGACTGTGACTGATGCCCAGCTCGTGCTCGGCCGTTTGCGGCCCGGTCCGCTGGCCGGCGGAGCGGTGACGCTCGACGGAGCGCTGGCGCGCAAAGCCATCGAGACGAAGCTCGCGAAGCCGCTCGGCCTGCCGGTCGAAGAGGCGGCTGCTGGCGTGATCCGACTGCTCGAGCAGAACCTGCTGCACGCCGTCGAACGGCTCAGCATCGAGCGCGGCCACAATCCCGCGACCTTCACCCTGGTCGCCGCCGGCGGCGCCGGACCGATGCACGGCGCCAACGTGGCCCGCGCGCTCGGCTGCAAGCGCGCGTTGCTGCCGCGCGCCTCCGGTGCGTTCTGCGCCATGGGCATGCTGCAGTCGGACGTACGGCAGGATTATCTCAAGGTCTTTCTCGCCGATCTCGACAAGGTCGAGCCCGTCACACTCGAGACGGCGTTCGCCGAACTCGACGCGCGCGCCGCCGATGCCCGCCTCAAGGAGCGCGAGTTCGACCTGCGCTACGAGGGCCAGCAATGGCCGGTGCGGGTGGCACTCGACGGCCTCGACACGAAGGGCGTGCGCGCCAAGTTCGAGTCCGAGCACCAGCGCCTCTATGGGCACATCCAGCCGCACGGCCGCATCGACATCACCGCCCTGCGGGTGATTGGCCGCACGCCGCTCGACTGGACACCGCCCGCGGCGCGCTCGCCGCAGTCCGCGCCGCCGGTGCCGCGCGAGACCCGCAAAGTCTGGATCGACGCCGCACACGGCTGGCGCGACGTGCCGGTCTATGACGGCGAGGCGCTGCGGCCCGGCTGCAGGCTCGCCGGCCCCTTGCTGATCGAGGAGCGCACCACCACCGCCTTCATCGGCCCGCGCGATTTGCTCGAGGTCGATTCGCGTGACGATTTTTTGGTACATATCGATGCAGCATTTCCTCCCCATTCAAATGGGGAGGTGCCCGCGTCTGCGCGGGCGGAGGGGTCATGAGCCTCACCAAGACTGTTGCCTCTGCCCCCTCCGTCGCGGGTTACCGCGCCACCTCCCCATTTGAATGGGGAGGAAAGGAGTTTTCATGACGCCCGATCCCGTCGCATTGGCGCTGGTGCAGAACCGGCTCGACCACATCTCGCACCAGATGGGCTGGGTGATGACGCGCACCGCGCGCTCGCCGATCTTCAGCCAGAGCCATGACTTCTCATGCTTCATCGCCGACGCGCGCGGCACGCTTATCAGCCAGGCGGATGGCATTCCGATCCATACCGGCGGCGGCGGCTTTGCGGTGCGCGCGATCCTGCGCGACTTTGCGGGCCGCATCGAGCCGGAGGACGTGTTCCTGCTCAACGATCCCTACGAAGCGGGCGGCAACCATCTGCCCGACTGGGTGATCGCGCGGCCGGTGTTCGTCGGCGGCGCGCTGGTCGCCTTCGCCTGCAACCGTGCCCACCAGGCCGATATCGGCGGCGGCGCGGCCGGCACCTACAACTCCGCCGCCACCGAGATCTTCCACGAAGGCATCCGCCTGCCCGTCCTGAAGCTGATCGAGCGCGGCACGGTTCGCGCCGACCTGTGGAAGCTGCTGCTGCTCAACACCCGCCTACCCGAGGCGCTGGATGGCGACCTACACGCGATGCTGGGCTCGACCCGCATCGGCGCCGAGCGGCTGGCGCTGCTGGTCGAGGAGCTGGGCGCCGATCAGGCCAACGACTTCTTCGAGGCCGTGCTCGATCATGCCGACCGCCGCTTCAAGGGTTGCATCGACCGCATCGCCCACGGCACCTGGCGCGCCGAGGAGTCGATCGACAACGACTGCTTCGAGCCGATCGACGGCAAGATCACCGTCGCGCTGACGGTCGAGAACGGCAAGCTGATCGTCGACTTTGCCGGCACCACCGCTCAGGTCCGCGGCTTCAAGAACAGCTCGATCGCCAACTCCTACTCGGCGGTCTACATGGCGCTCGCCTCGTTCTTCGAGCCCGACCTGCCGCGCAACGAGGGCACCTTCCGCCACGTCGAGATCCGCCTGCCCGAGGGCAGCATCGTCAATCCGCGCCCACCCGCGCCGATGACCATGAACACCGTGTTCGTGGCGCACGAGATCGTCCACGTGATGTGGAAGGCGCTGGGCCAGGCGCTGCCCGATCGCGCTTCGGCCGGCTGGTCGAAGGCGGTGCATGCCGTCACCGCGGGCCTGAAGGAAGACGGCAGTCGCTACGTGATGTTCCAATGGGCCGGCGCGCCGGCGGGCGGCGGGGTCGAGGGGCGCGACGGCTTCCATCTGGTCGGCCATCTGATCACGCTGGGCGGTCTCACGCTGCCCAATCTCGAGGTCTACGAGCAGCTCTATCCG
>DASXQC010000485.1:0-12635 GCA_036493235.1 Reyranella sp. | reverse complement strand
TTCCTCCGGGCCGACATTGAGCATCGGCGTGTGCGACGTTCCGATCCCGAGGACGATGTGCGCCATGTTTCAATCCTCGAGGTACTGTCCCGCGTCGAACTTCACGTAGGCGTCCTTCTCGTCGAACGCGACGCCGACCGGATCCTTGCCGGCGGCGAGCGTCTCGAGCTGGCGCTGGAACATCTGGCGCAGCATGGCGACGCCCTGGTCAGAGGACATCAGGTGCTCCTCCGAATGGAAGGTGATCGCGCCCTGCCCGACTTGTGCCTCGGTGTCGCCGGGGAACTTCTGGTGCTCCTCAGGCGTCAGCTCGGCCCAGGTCTTGCCGTTGTAGCGCGACTTGAACTTGGCCAGTGCGCCCTTCTCCTTGACGCGGCCGGCGACGTAGATGCGGTAGTGCGTGTCGTCGATCGGAACCGTCCAGCCGATCGATTCGACCATCCCGTACTGCGCGACCTGTGGATTGGGTACCACGCGCAGGGTCGGAAGCACCGCCTCGGTGACGCGGCGGAACTTCTGCCCGTTCGGCCCCGGCCGCAGCGACGTTGCCTTCACGCCCATCGGGCCGTACTCGAACTTCACCTTCGGGAAGGCCGCCATCTGCTCGACGAACTGCGGGCCGCTGAAGGTGCCGTGCAGGATCGGCACGTGGTACGGATCGACGACGTTCTCGAAATGCTGCAGCCAGTTGCAGGGCGCGACCTGGATGCCGCCGGTGCCGATGCTGGAATCGTCGGCCTCGACGAATTCGCCCGGCCCCATCACTTCGAGGCATTCAAAGTGCGGCAGCACTGGCATCCTCTCGGGCGGGCCGAGATAGGCGAACACCAGGCCGTAGCGGTCCTGTGTCGGGTACCAGGGCTGGCGCACGCGCTGGCATTGCGGACCGCTCGGATCGGGCTCGGCCGGCATCTCCAGGCATTGGCCTTCGACGTCGAACAGCCAGCCGTGATAGCAGCAGCGAATGCCGCGCTCCTCGACCTTGCCGTAGTAGAGCGTCGTGCCGCGATGGCAGCAGCGCGGATAGACCAGGCCCGGCCGCCTCTGCCCGTCGCGGAACAGGATCAACTCCTCGCCCAGGATCTTCACCATGCGCGGCGTGGCGCCCGCATCGCCGCTCAAGCCCACCGGATGCCAGTAGCGGCGCAGCAGCTCGCCCATCGGCGTGCCGCGGCCCACTTCGGTGAGCTTCGCGTTATAGGTCGGCGGCTTCAGCGCGTAAGCCGAGCCCGTGACGGTCGTGCTCATCATTCCACCTTGGCACCGGATTGCTGGATCAGGTCGGCCCAGATCGGCGTCTCGCGCGCCAGCACCTTGGCCAGCTCCTGCGGCGTCGAGCCGACCGGCGTCTGGCCCTGCGCGATCAGCTTCTCGCCGACGTCGGCATGGCCGAGCGCCAACCGGATCTCCTGCTGCAGCCGGTCGACGATCTCGTCGGGCGTGCCCGCCGGCGCGTAGGCGGCCACGAACAGGCTGAGGTCGAAGCCCGGCACGAGCTGTTCGGCGAAGGTCGAGAGATCAGGCATCGAGGCCGAGCGCTTGCTGCCGGCGGCGGCCAGCGCCTTGATCTTGCCTGCGGCGATCTGCGGCCTGGCGCTGACCGGACTCGCCCAGGTGAGGTCGAGCGTACCGTTGGCAACGTCCTGCAGCGCCTGTACGTCGCCACGATACGGCACGTGGCTGTAATAGCCGCCGAGCGTCTTCTCCAGCATCAGGCCGTAGAGATGGCCGCTCGAGCCGATACCCCAGCTGCCGTAGGTCGCAGGACGGCCGAGGCCCTTCACCCAGGCCGCCATGCCCTTCAGATCGCTGAACGGTGCATCGCCCTTGGCGGCGAGCAGGATGGTGCCGAGCGAGACCAGCGACACCGGCGCGAGGTCCTTGGCTGGATCGAACGGCAACTTGGCATAGAGCGTCGGGTTGTTGGTGTGCGTGGAGTTGGTGGTAATCAGGAAGGTGTAGCCGTCGGGCGCCGCCTTCGCGACGACGTCGGAGCCCAGGATAGTGTTGGCGCCGGGTCGCGGATCGACGATCACCTGCTGGCCGAGCCGCGGCGTCAGCGCATCGGCGATCACCCGCACCATCGCGTCGATCGCACCACCCGGCGTGAACGGCACAACGATGCGCACCGGCTTGGCCGGCCAAGCCGTCTCTGCCCGCGCGGCGAAGGGGGCGAGCAGGCTGGCGGCTAGGAGCGTGCGGCGGCGCATGGCGGCCACTCTACCCGGTTCAGAACTTCATCTCGCCGGCAAAATGGCAGCGGCTGAAATGGCCGGGCGCGACTTCGCGCAAGGCCGGCGCTTCGGCGCGGCAGCGCTCGGTGGCGTGGCGGCAGCGCGGATGGAAGTAGCAGCCCGACGGCGGCGCGGCCGGACTTGGCACCTCGCCAGCCAGGATGCCGTCGGCGGTACGCACGCGTGGATCGGCGGCCGGCACGGCACGCATCAGCGCCGCGGTGTAGGGATGCTGCGGCTGGCGGAAGATCTCGGCCGTCGGCGCCAGCTCGACCAGCTGGCCGACATACATCACGGCGATGCGGTCGGAGATATGGCGCACCACCGAGAGATCGTGCGCCACGAACAGGAAGGTGAGCTTGAACCTGTCCTGCAGCTCGAGCAGCAGGTTCAGCACCTGCGCCTGAATCGACACATCGAGCGCCGACACCGGCTCGTCGGCCACCACCAGCCGCGGGTTGGTGGCAAGCGCTCGCGCGATGCCGATGCGCTGGCGCTGGCCGCCCGAGAAGGCGTGCGGGAACCGGTGCATGAACTCCGGCCGCAGGCCGACCAGCCGCAGCAGCTCGGCGACGCGATCGGCGCGCTCGCGGCGGTTCCTCATGCCGTTGACCAGCAAGGGCTCGCCGACATTGTCGAGCAGGGTCATGCGCGGATTGAGCGAGCCGAACGGGTCCTGGAAGATCATCTGGATCTCGGCCCTGAGCGGCTGCAATTCGGCCGGCGGCAGGATCGCGAGATCGACCACCTTGCCCGATTTGCTGCGATAGAGGATCTCGCCGCCGGTCGGATCGATCGCGCGCAGGATGCAGCGCGAGGCGGTGGTCTTGCCGCAGCCGCTCTCGCCCACCAGGCCCAGCGTCTCGCCCTCCTTCAGGGTGAAGTCGACACCGTCGACCGCGCGGACATGGCCGACCACGCGCTGGAAGAAGCCGTGCGTGATCGGGAAGAACTTCTGCAGGCCGCGGACCTCGAGGAGTGAGTCGGTCCCAGCGAAGATCATGAGGGCTCCGCGATATCGTGGTGCAGGAAGCAGCTGGCGAACTGGTTCGATGAAACCCGCTGCAGGCTGGGCACGGCGGTCGAGCAGCGCGGCATCGCATCGGGGCAGCGCGGGTGGAACGGGCAGCCCGGCGGGCGGTTGAACGGATGCGGCAGCGCGCCGCTGATCACCGGCAGCGCGACCCGCGTCTCGCCGTAGAGGCTCGGGATCGAGCGCAGCAGGGCCTTGGTGTAGGGGTGCTTGGGGGCGTGGAATATCTCGTCGACCGGCCCCTCCTCCATGACGCGGCCGAGATACATGACGACGACGTAGCTCGCCATTTGGGCGATCACGCCGAGATCGTGGGTGATGAAGATGATCGCGGTGTTGTAGCGGGCCTGCAGGTCGCGCAGCAGCGCCAGTACCTGCGCCTGGGTGGTGACATCGATCGCTGTTGTCGGTTCGTCGGCAATCAAAAGCCGCGGCTTGCAGGAGAGCGCCATGGCGATCATCGCGCGTTGGCGCAGACCGCCGGACAGCTGCCAGGAATAGGCGTCGATCCGCTGCTCGGGCATCGAGATGCCGACGTCTCGGAACAGGCCGACTGTGATATCGCGCGCCTCGGCCCGCGTGAGCTTGCGGCCCTTCTCTTGCCAGCGATGGCCGTGCAGCAGGATTGCCTCGATGATCTGGTCGCCGACCGTGTGGACCGGGCTGAAGGCCGCCATCGGCTCCTGCGGGATCAGCGCGATCTCGGCGCCGCGGATGTCTCGCATCTCCGCGCCACGCGGGGCCAGCGTCGCAAGGTCCACCGTGTCGGCGCCGTCGCGGCGGCGGAAGTTGATCGTGCCCGAAGTGATGCGGCCGGGCTTGTCGACCAGCTGCAGGATCGCCCGCATGGTGACGCTCTTGCCGCAACCGCTCTCGCCGACCACGCCCAGCACCTGACCGGGCAAAACATCGAAGCTGGTGCCGTCGACCGCGCGCACGAGGCCCTCGTTCAGAGTGAACGAGACGCGGAGGTCGCGGACCGAGAGAAGCGGCTCGGTCATGGCGTCAGTTGCTGTAGGGGTCGGCGGCATCGCGTAGTCCGTCGCCGACGAGGTTGAAGGCCAGGACCGACACGATCACCACCAGGCCGGGGATCAGCAGCCACGGCGCCAGCGCCAGGGTCTGGATGTTCTGGGCCTCTTGAAGCAGCACGCCCCAGCTGATCGCCGGCGGCCGGATGCCGAGGCCGAGGAAACTGAGCGAGGTTTCGTTGATGATCATCACCGGGATGGCGAGCGACGACGTCGCGATGATGTGGCTGATGAAGGTCGGCACCATGTGGCGCAGGATGATGCGCATGCGCGAGCAGCCAGCGAGCCGCGCGGCCAGCACGAAGTCCTCCTCGCGCAGGGCGAGGAAGCGGCCCCTCACCTCGCGGCCGAGCGTCGTCCAGCCGACCAGCGACAGGATCACGGTGATGGCGAAGAACACCTGGATCGGCGTCCAGTCGCGCGGCAGCGCGGCGGAGAGCGCCAGCCAGATCGGGATGGTCGGGACGGACTGCAGGAGCTCGATGATGCGCTGGATCACCTGGTCGGTCCTGCCGCCGACGTAGCCCGAGATGCCGCCCAGCACGACGCCGAGGATGACACTCAGCGCCACCGCGACCAGCCCGACCGTCATCGAGGTCTGGGTGCCGTGCATGATGCGCGACCACTGGTCCCGGCCGAGTCGGTCGGAACCCAGCAGGAAGATGCGCTGGTTGGGATCGGCCGCGACGATCAGATGGATGTTCGTCGGGATCAGGCCAAGCACCTTCCAGTGCGGGCCGGCGCCGAGGAAATGGATCGGCACCCGCTTCTTCGTGTCGGTCGTCCATTCCATGCGCAGGGTCGTCGGGTTGCGCTTGCCGGTGATCGCCGGCACCCAGGGCGCCCATTTGCCCTCGGCGAACAGGTGGATCGACTGCACCGGGATGAAGGCCTGGCGGGCGTCGGTGCGCTCGGGATCCTGGGTCGAGAAGAAGCTCGGGAACAGCACGATCAGGTAGAGCAGGATCAAGAGGCCCGCGCTCGCCATGGCGAGGTGATGGCGACGGAAGCGCCACCACACCAGCTTCCAGTTGGAGGCGACGGCAACCCGTTCCTCGGCTTCCTGGCCAGCGGTCACGACGGTCATGTCAACGGTCCACCCGGATGCGCGGATCGATCAGCGCCAGCGCGACGTCCGACAGCAAGGTGCCGACGACCGTCAGGAACGAATAGATCAGCAGGATGCCGCCGGCGAGATACATGTCCTGGTTCACCAGCGCGCGCAGCAGCAGCGGGCCGATGTTGGGCAGGTTCATCACCGTCGCCACGATCAGGCTGCCGGAGAACAAGAGCGGCAGGTACCAGCCGATCGTGCTGACCAGCGGGTTGAAGGCGAGCCGCGCCGGATAGCGCAGCACCAGCCGCCATTCCTTCATGCCCTTGGCGCGCGCGGTCACGACGTAGGGCTTGTTGAGCTCGTCGAGCAGGTTGGCGCGCATGATGCGGGAAAGCCGCGCGGTGCCGGCGATGCCGAGGACGAGCGCAGGCAGCCAGATGTGCCCCAGCAGGTCGACGAATTTTCCGACGCTCCAGCGTGCCTCGATGTACTCGGGCGAGAACAGGCCGGTGATGCTGATGTCGAAATAGGCGAAGGCGACCCACATCAGCACCAGCGCCAGCATGAAGTTGGGAGTGGCGACCCCAACATAGTTGATGACCGTCAGCACATGATCGCCGATCGAGCGCGGATGGGTCGCCGAGTAGATGCCCGCCGGGATCGCCAGTACCCAGGTCAGCACGAACGAGAACAGTGCCAGCGCGAGCGTGAGGCCCAGCACGTCGCCGATCAGGTCGGCGTTCGGCCGCTGGTATTCCAGCGACAGGCCGAGATCGCCGTGAACCAGGTGCTGCAGCCACAAGAGGTACTGGACGAAGAATGGCTGATCGAGCCCGTATTGCGCGCGCATCGCGGCGATCTGCTCGGCCGACAGCGACGAGCCGGACGACGCCAGCGTCGCCACGTACGCTGTCAGGAAGTCGCCCGGCGGCGCCTGCATGATGGCGAAGATGACGAACGAGTAGACCAGCATCAGCAGCGGCAGGAGCGCCAGCCGCTGTAGGATGTACCGGGTCATGGAGCAACTCCCTGCCCCGTCATACGGGGGAGGTGGCGCGGTAATCCGCGACGGAGGGGGAAAGCCCCAGTCGAATTACCTGCAAGTTGCAGATCATGATCTGAAATCGGAGAGAGCAGCCGCGTCGCCTTCACCCTCCGGCCCTGCGGGCCACCTCCCCCGGTGTCGCGCCTCAGAAGGCGCTTTGACGGGGGAGGGAAAGAGTCACTTCGCAAAGTAGAACTGCTCCGTGCGGGCGTTGCCGGGACTGCGCAGGGGCCAGTCGTTGCCCATCTTGGCGGGCACGTTGCGGAACTTGTTGTTCACGACCACCACGCCCTGCACCATCGGCGTCAGGCCGATGGTGCCGATCTCGAACATGTTATCGGTGAAGATCCGGAAGAGCTCCTGGCTGAGCGGGACCTGCTGTTCCGGCGGCACCGTGCGTGCGGTGTCGACGATCTCGACGATGCGCTTCACCGCCGGTGTCGGCTCCTGCCCCTCCTTGCCGCCTGAGGCGTACCAGCGCCGCCACAGCGGGCCGATCGTCAGGATCGGCGCGTTGCGCGGGTCGGGCTTGGCGTTGCCGGTATAGGGGAAGGCGCTGCTGTCCTCGTTCCAGATCTCGGCCATCAGCTCGTTGTTCTCGTTCATCTTGAAGTGCAGCGCACGCTCGCGGATTTGGACGATGGTCTTGATGCCGACCGCCTCCCAGTCCTTGGATACCAGCAACGCCACGTCCGGCCAGGCGCCGAATGCCGGCACCACCGAAATCTCGATGGTCGCGGGCTTGCCGTTAGGCAGCAGGCGGATGCCGTTGGCGTCCTTCTTGCTGAGCCCGATGCCGTCGAGCAGCTTGTTCGCCTTGTCCTTGTCGTGCTCGATGTACTTGTTGGCGTACTCGTCGCCCGGATAGTAGGGATGCGACGGCGCCGGCACCGGCTGGCGCGCCACGCCAAGGCCGAGGAACGCGCTCTCCTTGATCTGGTCGCGGTCGATCGCGTACGACATGGCGATGCGGAAGTCCTTGTTCGCCATCACCTTGCCCATCTCCGGATCGGCCGTGTAGGTCTGGTTGATGGCGAGGACCGCGTCGGCGCCGCCGAAGGTCGGCCAGGTGATGATCTTGTACTTGCCGGCCTTCTCCTGCTCCTTCAGGACCGGATAGTTGGTCATGAGGATGTGGCGTTCCTGCATGTCGAATTGGCCGGCGATCGCCGCCAGGTTCAGCGCCTGCACGTCGGCGAAATAGGTGAAGCGCACCTCGTCGAGGTAGGGCAGCTGGTTGCCGTCCTTGTCGACGCCGACATAGTACGGGTTGCGCTTCAGCGTGAACACCGGATCGCTGGCGCGGCTGCTCGGCGCCCAGGCCGCCATGGTCGGCCGCTCGGGATTTTCCGGCGGGGCATTCCTGTTGGCGAACAGCTCGGTCCAGCTCTTGAAGCCGGCGGCCTGCGCCATCTTCTCGATGTCGGCCTTCGCCGCGTAGGTCGGATGGAACTTCTTCAGGTAGTGCGCCGGCAGGAACATCGCGAAGGTGCGGTCGGCGCCGTCCTGGTTGGCGACCGCCGTCAGGAACAGCGTCGCCGGCGCGCTGTAGGTGAAGCGCACCGTGTTGTCGTCGACCTTCTCGACCTTGGCCGCTGAACCATCGGGGCTCTTGATCCAGCCCGGCAGGGTCGGCGTCAGCTCCTTGTTCATCAGAACGTCGTTGTACCAGAACACGATGTCGTCGGCGCCGAACGGCTGGCCGTCGGACCACTTCGAGCCTTTGCGCAGCTTGATGGTCCAGACCTTGTAGTCGGCCGACGGCTCGGCCGACTCGGCGATCTTGGGCTCGATCTTGGCGCCGTCGGGCGCGAAGCGGAACAGCGCGTCGTAGACCACGCGGACATAGTTGTTGGCGTCGGCCGGCCCGAGGAAGGCGCGGCGCCACACGCCGCCATACTCGCCGACCTTGTCGACCACCGGCACGACCAGCGGGTTCTCCGGCAGCCGCTGCGAGACCGGCGGCAGCTTGCCCGCCTTCACCTGGTCGGCCAGCGACGGCGCGTCTTTGTATTTGTCCTGCGCCCAGGCCGCTGCCCCGGTGAGGCCCAGGCTCGCGGCGACTGCCAAGCCGACCACGGAACGGCGGATGAAGCCACTCGACCGCATGCGTTTCCCCCTGACTAAGTTGTCAGACAGCCTGAGTCGGCGGTTGTAGGGAGTCAAGGTTCGCGCGACGAAAATCGAGCTTGCAGACGCGCGCGCGTCAATTCCCTACACTCGCGCCCGGAGGAAGTGTTTTGCCGCTCTGGATATCGATCACCATCGCCGCCGCGCTGTTTCAGAACATCCGCACGACGATGCAGCAGAAAATTCGCGGCATCCTGAGCGTCGATGGCGCCAACTTCGTCCGCTACCTCTACGGCGCACCGCTGGCGCTCAGCATGCTGGCCTTCCTGGTGTGGGGCACCGGCCGCGAGGTACCGCACATCCCCCTCGCCTTCCTCGGCCTGGTGACGATCGCAGGCCTCGGCCAGATCATCGCCACCTCGCTGATGATTCATGCGTTTTCACTGCGCAACTACGCGGTCGGCACGGTCTACTCCAAGACCGAGACGCTGTTCGTGGCCGTCTACGCCACCTTCATCTCGGCCGAGCCGCTGCACTTCTATTCCTGGATCGGCATCCTGATCTGCCTGTGTGGCGTCGCAATCCTGAGCGTGCGCGGCTCGTTCGCCAACGTCCGCACGGTGCTCGCCGACCTCACGCACAAGGGCGCGCTCTACGGCATCCTGTCGGGCGTGTTCTTCGCCATCGCCGCCGGCACCATCCGCGAGGCGTCCAAGGAGCTGCCGGCTGGCGACTTCATGGTACGCGGCATCACCACGCTCGCCTGCATGAACACCATCCAGATTGTGCTGATGGCGGTCTACCTCGCCTGGCGCGACCGGCCGCAGCTCGGCAAGGTCTGGTTCAACTGGCGCTCGTCGGTCTGGGTCGGCATCTTCAGCGTGCTCGGTTCGGCCGGCTGGGCGCTCGCCATGACGCTCGAGAACGCCGCCCTGGTGCGCGCGGTCGGCCAGATCGAGCTCGTGTTCACCTTCATCGCATCGCACGTCGTCCTCAAGGAGCGGCCGTCCTCCGGCGAGTGGATCGCCAGCCTCCTGGTGGTCGGCGGCGTGGTTCTCATCCTGATTGCCCGGTGATCTCCCATGACTGACGCCCCACGGCCCCTCTCCGACGTCCGCGTGCTCGATTTCTCGACCACTATCGCCGGTCCCCACTGCGGGCGCCTGCTGGCCGACATGGGCGCCGACGTGATCAAGGTCGAATCGCCCGAGGGCGACCTGATGCGCAGCCGGCCGGTGCAGCGCGACGGCCAGGGCACGATGTACGGCCAGCTCAACGCCGGGAAGCGCGCGATCGTGCTCGACCTCAAGAAGCCCGAGGCGATCGCGGCAGTGAAGAAGCTGGTCGGCAAGGTCGACATCGTGCTGGAGAACTACCGGCCGGGCGTGATGAAGCGGCTTGGGCTCGACTATCCAGAGCTCGCGAAGATCAACCCGCGGCTCGTCTACGGCGCGATCTCGGGCTACGGCCAGACCGGCCCCGCCGCCGGCCGTCCGGCCTACGCGCCGGTGATCCATGCCTCGACCGGTTTCGACCGCGCGCACCTCTTCTATCAGCAAGGCCGCGAGCGGCCGGACAATTGTGGCATCTTCGTCGCCGACTACGCCTCCGGCGCCTATGCGCTGGGGGCGATCCTGGCGGCCCTGCACCAGCGCGATGCGACCGGCAAGGGCCAGATGGTCGACGTGTCGATGTTCGAGACCCTGGTCGGCATGCTGCTGGGCGAGGTCAACCGCGCGCAGTTCGACTTCGAAATGCCGTCGCGGCCGATGTACGGACCGGTCGAGGCGAGCGACGGTTACGTCATGCTGGCGACCGCGAGCGAGCGCACGTTCCAGGACATGGCGACCGCCGCCGGCCGGCGCGACTGGCTGACCGATCCGCGCTTCGAGAAGTACCACGACCGCCGCATGAACTGGGACCAGTTCGTCGACGAGTTCGAGCGCTGGTCGAGGACGCTTACCGTCAAGGAGTGCATCGCGGCCCTGGAGAAGCACGGCGTGCCCTGCTCGCCCTACCTCACCGTCACCGAGGCGCTGCAGGACCCGCAGGTCGCCCATCGCGGGTCCCTGTGCGAGATCGAGGACAGCGCCGGCAAGTTCCTCTCACCGGCGCCGCCTTTCCGCTTCTCCGGCTCGACACTCCAGAGTGGGCCCAAGGTCGCGAGCCTGGGCGAGGATACGGAGAGCGTGCTGGCCGGGGCCGGTCTCACCCCGGACGAGATCGCGGCGCTGCGTCGGTGAGAGGCTCGGCCAGGCTCATCGCGGCGGGTGCCATCGGCAACGTGCTCGAATGGTACGACTTTGCCGTCTACGGCTACTTCGCGGCGGTGATCGGCAGAACTTTTTTTCCCGGCGAAGATCCGCTGGCACAGCTCCTGTCGGCCTATGGCATCTTCGCCGTCGGCTTCGTGGCGCGGCCGGTAGGCGGCGCGCTGGTCGGCCATATCGGCGATCGCCACGGCCGTCGCGCGGCGCTCACCCTCTCGGTCGCAGCGATGGCGCTGCCGACCTGCCTGATCGGCCTGTTGCCCGGCTACGCGACGCTGGGCGTCGCCGCGCCGATCCTGCTGACCGTGCTGCGCCTGATCCAGGGCCTGTCGGTCGGGGGCGAGACGACCACCTCCATCGTCTTCCTGGTCGAGCATGCGCCGGAGCGGCGGCGCGCCGTGATGGCCACTGTTTCCTCCGGCGGCGCTACCATCGGCATCATGATGGGCTCTGCAGCCGGGGCGCTGCTGGCCGCCGCGATGTCGCCCGCGGCGCTCGAGAGCTGGGGCTGGCGCATTCCCTTCGTACTCGGTCTGCTGGTCGGTGTGGTGGGCTATTACATCCGGCGCGACCCGATCGAGGAGCCGCGCAAAGCTCCACCCCGTGCCCCGTTGGTCGAAGCCGTGCATGGCCATGGCCTGCTGATCGCCCGGCTGTTCGGCATGTCGGTGCTGAACGCCTGCGGTTTCTTCGTGATGTTCGTCTACATCGTGGGTTGGCTGGAGACCGGTGGCATCGATCCCGCCCACGCCCTCAACATCAACACCATCAACATGCTGATTCAGGTCCTGGTGATGTTCGGCACGGCCTGGCTGTCGGACCGGATTGGCCGCAAGTCTCTTATGCTGGCAGCGACCGCGCTCTGCTTCGTCGGCGCTCTACCGCTGTTGTGGCTGATGCATCTCGGCAGTCCGCTGCTGATCTTCGCGGGGCAGTTCGTCTTCACGCTGCTGCTCGGCACGACCTGGGGCGTGCAGCCTGCGCTCATGGTCGAGTCGACGCCGCCCGGCGTGCGCTGCACCGTGATCGCCATCGCCTTCAACCTGGCCATGGGGCTGGTCGGCGGCCTGTCACCGCTGGTTGCGACGTGGCTGGTCGCGGCGACCCACCAGGCTCTCAGCCCGGCCTATCTCGTCATGGCCGCCGCGGCGGTCACCTTCCTGAGCGTGCTGTCGTTTGGCGAAAGCTACCGCAGCAAGCTCGCCATAGCGTGAGTAGCCCATGATCGACCCGCGTACACCCATCCTGGTCGGCTGTGGGCAGATCACCGACACCACGAGCAAGCCGTCGAGCGAGCGCTCGCGCGTGGCCTTCTGCGCCGAGGCAGCAACCCAGGCGCTCGAGGATACGAAGGCGTCGATCGGCGGCCATGCGCTGGGCCACGAGATCGATGCGATTGTGGTGATGGAATTTTTCAGCGACATCAGCCCGCGCTTCGCCTCGCCGTTCGGCCGTTCGAGCCATCCACCGAAGAGCGTCGCCAAACGGCTGCATGCCCATCCGCGGCAGCTGCTCTACGCCCATTCGGGCGGGAACATGCCGCAATACATGGTCAACCGCTTCGCCGAGGAGATCGCGCGCGGCGAGACCGAGCTGGCGCTGATCTGCGGCGCCGAGCTGCTACGCAGCACCCAGAACGCCCGGCGCGCCGGCATGGCGCTCGACTGGAACGAGGACCCGGGCGGCGAGCCGGATCGCGTCGGCGACAAGCGGTTCGGCTACTCCGACGAGGAGGCTCGCCACGAGTTGCGCGCGGCAATCCATTTCTATCCGCTGCTGGAGAACGCCATTCGCGCCGGTCTGAAGCGCGACGTGCCGAACCACATGCAGGCGATGGGCCGGCTGTTCGAGCGGCTGGCGAAGGTCGCACACGACAATCCGCTGGCGACGCGGCG
>DASXQC010000484.1:0-3859 GCA_036493235.1 Reyranella sp. | reverse complement strand
TGACGTGCGCGCCTTCGTCGAGCGCACCCAGATCCCGTTCGTGCGGTCGCCGATGGGCAAGGGCGTGATGCCGGACGACCATCCGCTGGCGGTCTCGGCGGCGCGCACCTTGGCGCTTCAGCAAGCCGACGTCGTCTTCCTGATGGGCGCGCGGTTCAACTGGATCTTCCATTTCGGTCAGGCGCCGCGCTTCGCCAAGGACGTCAAGGTCATCCAGCTCGACATCGCGCCCGAGGAGATCGGCCACAACAAGCCGACGGAAGTGGCGTTGCTCGGTGACGGCAAGGCGATCATGGGACAGCTCAATAAGGCGCTCGTCAACCGCCAGTGGTTCCATCCGACCGATTCGGCGTGGCGCAAGGCGTTGTCGAAGAAGGTCTCCGAGAACGCGGCAACCATCAAGCCGCAGATCGACGACGACACGGGGCCGGCCAACTACTATCGCGCGCTGCGCGACGTCGCCGCGTGGATGCCGAAGAATTCCATCCTGAGCGCCGAGGGCGCGGGCACGATGGACATCGGCCTGACCCAGCTGCCGAGCTTCGACGCGCGCTCGTGCCTCAACGCCGGCACCTACGGCACGATGGGCGTCGGGTTGGGCCAGGCGATCGCCGCCTGCGTGGCGCAGCCCGGCCGGCCGGTCATCCATCTCTCGGGCGATTCGGCGATCGGCTTCTCCGGCATGGAGATGGAGACGCTGGTCCGCTACGGCTTCCCGGTGAAGATCGTCGTGCTGAACAACGGCGGCATCGGCCCGGGCATGCCGGCGATCCCGGAAAACCCGATGATGAACCTCAAGCCCAACGCGCTGATCTACGGCGCGCGCTACGACAGGATGATGGAGGCGTTCGGCGGCAAGGGCTTCTTCGTCGAAGACCCGAAGAAGATCCGCGGCGCGCTCGACGGGGCGATGGAGCATCCGGGCCCCGCGCTCGTCAATATCGTGCTTTCGCAGGCCTCTGCACGAAAGGCACAGCAGTTCGCCTGGCATAGCTAGTGGAGTGAAACGCCAAAATCCGCGGGAGGAACCGCCATGCAGGATCAGGTAAGGCAGCCGGAACTCGAGACCGCGACCCAACCGGCACTCAAGGGTATCAAAGTGCTCGACCTCACCCAGTTCGAGGCGGGACCGTCCTGTACCGAGGCGCTGGCCTGGTTCGGGGCCGACGTCGTCAAGGTCGAGGAGCCCAACAAAGGCGAGCCCGGCCGCTGGGGCATGACCGATCGCCCCGACGCCGATTCGACCTACTTCGTCTACTACAACCTCAACAAGCGCAGCGTGACCTGCAACCTCAAGAGCGAGGAGGGCAAGGCGCTGCTGCGGCAGATGATTGCCCAGGCCGACGTCCTGATCGAGAACATGGCGCCCGGCACCTTCGCGCGCCTGGGCTTCGACTGGCCGCGCCTGCATGCGCTCAACCCGCGGCTGATCTTCGCCCAGGTCAAGGGCTTCGCGTCGGAAAGCCCGCACGCCAACTACCTGGCGTTCGACATGATCGCCCAGGCGATGGGCGGCACGATGGGCGTCAACGGCCATCCCGACGAGCCGCCGGTTCGGCCGGGCCCGACCATCGGCGACACCGGCACCGGCATGCTCGCCGCCATGGGTATCCTCGCCGCGCTCTACCAGCGGATGGCGACCGGCCGCGGCCAGCACATCCAGGTCGCGATGCGCGACGCGATGCTGAACTACTGCCGCACGCCGATGAGCCGCCAGGCCGCGCGCGAGGACCAGCTGCCGCGCGGTGGCAACGGCGTGGTCGGCACCGCGCCGGGCGGCCTCTACAAATGCGCGCCGGGCGGGCTCGACGACTGGTGCTACATCTTCGCCTCGCGCGGCAACGGCGAGCATTGGAAACGGCTGGTCAAGGCGATCGGCCGCGAGGATCTGATCGACGATCCGCGCATGGCCGACGGCACCACCCGCTTCCAGCACAAGGAGCTCGTGGACGCGGCGATCACCGAATGGACGTCGAAGCGCAGCAAGGACGAGGTGATGAAGGTCATCGCCGGCGCCGGCGTCCCCTGTGGCGCCGTCAAGACGACGCTCGAGCTGATGCACGACCCGGACCTGCATGCGCGCGGCATGATGCAGACGATCGACCATCCGGTGCGCGGGCCGGTCATCGTGCCGGGCTGGCCGGTCCGGATGTCGGACACCAAGGTCGCGCTGAAGCCGTCGCCGGTTCTCGGCGGCGATTGCGAGGCGATCTACGGCGAGTGGTTGGGCTGCACGCCTGACGAGGTCAGGGAGATGCGCAAGGCCAAGGTCATCTGAGGCACTGGCCGCGGCTAGAGGGCCAATGCAGCCAGCGCGGCCTGGAGGTCGGCGAAGGGGACCGGCTTGCGGACGATCGGCGCATGCCGCATCGACACCGGCACGACGGTGAAATCGTCGTAGCCGGTGACGAAGACGAAGGGAATGGTGCGGTCCAGCAGCACTTCGGCGATCGGCAGGGCCGTCATCTTCGCTCCGAGCTTCAAATCGAGGATCGCGAAGTCGGGCGGCTTGCGCTCGATGGCCGTGAGCGCATCGCCGATGCAGTTCGCGAGATCGACCATGCGCACGCCGAGCTCGCGGAGCATGACCTCCATGTCGAGCGCGATCAGGAAGTGATCCTCGACGACGAGCGCGCGACGGCCGGCCAGGTCGACGGATGAGGGAGAGGTCATCGCCATCCTTCTCGAACCTGCCGACGCGTTGAATGCGCTGTCAGGCGAAGATATAGCTCCTGCATAGTCGGCACGGCCGACGACGTCCGTTCACAAGTGCACAGTCGCGAAAGAGGACTCCGATCACGACGCCGACGCCCGCCGACCTGGCCCAGAACGGATTGCTTGCCGTCCTGATCGAGGAAGATCACGAGCGGCTGCGTCCTCAGATGATGGCGCTCGACATGGAAGCGGGCGCGATCCTGCATCGCGTCGGCGACGACGTCGTCGACACGTGGTTCCCCCTGGCGGCGGCCGCCGCCGCCTTCTGCGTCGAGGATATCGACGGCGAGTCGATGGATGTCGCCCAGATCGGCCGCGAGGGCGCGATCGGCGGCATCGTCTCGAACGGTCACCTGCCGGCCTATTCGACAGCGGTCGTGCGGTTTCCCGGTCGCTTCATCCGCATCAAGACCAGCGCGCTCGAGCAGGCCAAACTGCACTCGATCGCGCTGCGTCACTGGTTCTCGCGCTATTCGGATTGCCTGATGGCGCAGGTCTTCCAGACGGCGGTCTGCAACGGCAAGCACACGATCCGGCAGCGCACGGCGAAGCTCCTGCTCGCGGCGCTGGAGCGCACCGGCGAACCCGAGTTGCCGGTCACCCAGGAGCAGTTCGCCGACATGATGGGGGTGGGTCGCTCGTTCGTTTCCCGCGTGCTGGGGGAGATGCGTCGGAACGGGGTGATCGAGAGCCGGCGAAAGCTGCTGTTGATCAAGGACGAGCAGAAGCTGCGCGGCTTGTCGTGCGGGTGCACGATGCTGATCGAGAACCATTTCGACGCGGTCCTGCACGGGATCTATCCCGTGGGGTAAGCGCCTGCTCTTGAGGGTGGTTTACCGTCTTTCCGTTTACGTAAAGCCCCATTGACGTTTACGTAAACGTCAACTAAGACACCCGCATGCCTGTCGCCGCCCCCTCGGCCGTCCCGGCCAAAAGCACCGCGTCTCGCGATTCCGCGCGCATCTACAGTATCGCCGAGCTGGCCCGCGAGTTCGCCATCACGGCGCGCACCATGCGCTTCTACGAGGACGAGGGTCTGATCAAGCCGCGCCGCCAGGGGCTGACCCGGCTCTACACCGCGCACGACCGCACCCGGCTCGGCTGGATCCTGCGCGGCAAGCGGCTCGGCTTCTCGCTGGCGGAG
>DASXQC010000483.1:0-7027 GCA_036493235.1 Reyranella sp. | reverse complement strand
GATCGGCACGGCGCCGAGATAGGCGCTGACCGCGCCCTTCTCGAGCGAGGCGGCGAAGGCCAGCACGTCGTTCTGCGACTTCAGCTTGTCCTTCGGGAAGTTGTAGTCCTTCATCGGCGCGACCGGCTTGCCGCCGAGCTTGGCGACCGCCTTGGCGAGCGCATCGGCATGCGCCTTGTGATGGCCCTGGAACTGGACTGCGAGGTCCTTGACCGGCTTCTGCAGCAGGCCGGACTCGGCGCCGAGCTGGTAGGCGGCGATCGCCTGCTGCTCGGCGCCGAGGGCCGAGTTCAGGATGGTGACGTCGTTGTTGGCGGTCTGCGCCGAGGCGCTGCCGACCAGTCCCAGCTTTTCGTTGCCGGCCAGCAGCGCGATGGCGGTTGCCGACAATGTGAAGCTCGACAGGAAGGTGCGACGCTTGCCGCGAGCAGGCAGAGGGTCGAGTTTGACGATGGTCATGGAGTTCTCCCGTGCACGTTGACGAACCGCTGTCCGTCGCTTGGGGAACCCTGGCCGGCCGCGGAACGGATGCGGCGCGGCCTCGTTTCTTTTTTTGCCGGCGACTGCATCCGATCGCAGTGTTGCCGGGTATCAGGGTTTGATGGGCGAGCTTCTCAATCTTCGGCGCGGTATGGCGCAGCTCGGTTTTGCCGAGCCCGTGGCAGCGCGTGCCTCGGTCGATGCCTCGGCGTTCGATCCGCTGGCGCGACTGCTGGCGGACGTCGCGATGGGCAACGAGCGCTCGTTCGCCCGGCTCTACGAGCTGACCGGCGGCCGGCTGCTGGCGATCGCGCGCTCGATCGTCGGCCGGACCGATGTGGCCGAGGACGTGCTGCAGGATTCCTTCCTGCGCGTCTGGCGCTGGGCGCACCGCTTCGATCCGGCCAAGGGGTCGGCCTATGGCTGGCTGGTGCGGGTCGTGCGCAATCGCGCGCTCACCGCGAAGGTTACTCTGCAGCGCCGCGAGGTCGGACAGCAGCCACTCGATGCCGAGACGATGGTGCTGGGCGAGCCCGATCCGGCCGACCAGGCGATGCGCAGCGAGGAGGCGCGGCGGGTCAACTCGTGCCTTGCCAACCTGCCGGCCAATCACCGCCGCTCGGTGTCGCTGGTCTATTTCGAGGGCCTGACCCACAGCGAGCTGGCCGATCGTATGGGCGTGCAGCTCGGCACGGCCAAGAGCTGGGTGCGGCGCGGGCTCGCGCAGATGAACCGCTGCCTCACCGGCACCGAGCCTGACCGGCGCGAGCTGGTGGCCGCCGAATATGCGGCGGGCGGGCTGGGCGGCGTGGTGCGCCGCGGCTTCGAACGCCGCCGTGAGCGCGACGCCCGTTACTGCCGCGCGGTCGACGTGTGGGAAGACCGGCTGGCGCTGCTGACGGAGTTCCTGCCCGACACCGGACCGGCCCCCACCCATGTCTGGTACCGGATCGAGCAGGGGCTGGCCCGCGACCGGGTCGCGGTGCCGCGTCTACTGCTCTGGAAGGTCGCGACCGCCGTGCTGGCACTCGTCGTCGTCGCGCTTCTGGTCAGGCTGGCCGGCGGGTAAGCAGCAGGCTGAGGCCGAGGCCGGCGATCACCATACCTGCGCCGGTGCGCAGTCGTCGCACGAGGGCCGGCCGTCCCAGCACGAAGCCACGCGCCTGTGAGGCTGTGAACACGACGCCGATGTCGACCGCTGTGTTGAGCGTTGCCGAGATCAGGCCGAGCGCGGCGAACTGCAGCCAGACCGTGCCGGAAGGATCGACGAACTGCGGCAGGAAGGCGAGGAAGAACGCGGCCGTCTTCGGATTCAACGCCTCGACCACAATGCCGTCGCGAAAAGCCCGCCTGTTGCCGGCACTCGGCATCCGACGGCGAGGTCACGCGGGCGTCCCGCATCGTCTTCCATCCGAGCCAGACGAGATAGAGCGCGCCGGCGAGCTTCAGCAGCGTGAACGCTTCGGCGCTCGCCATGACCAGCGCGGACACGCCGATCGCGCCGGCCAGCACATGGACCAGGCCGCCGATCGCCGTGCCGAGGCTCGAGGCGAGACCCTCGCCGCGGCCGCCGGCGATCGTGCGGGCGGCGACGTAGAGGATGCCCGGCCCGGGCGACAGGGCGATGATCGAGGCGGCCGCCAGGAAGAGGAGAAAGGCCACTGTGCCTTACGCGATCGGATCTGGCTCGCCCGGGGGCAGGGGCATCTCGAAGACGTTGAGCGTCATCGATACCAGCATGTAGTAGCCGCATACGCCGACCAGATCGACCACGCCCGGCTCGCCGAACGCATCGATCGCGCGCTTGTAGTTCGGCGCCGAGACGCGGTTGGTCGCGAGATACTCGGTGACGAAGTCGTAGACGACGCGCTCGACGTCGCGGGTGAAGGGCGGCGTCTGGCGGGTGCGTACCGCTTCCATGATATCGGCCGAGAGGCCGGCTTCCCTGGCGAGGCGCGCATGGGCGTAGAACTCGTACTGCGCCTTGAAGTGGCGGCCGACCAGGCAGATCGCGAGCTCGCTGAGGTCGCGCGGCAGCGAGTTGTTGAAGCGGCAGTATTCGCCGAGCTTCTGCGCACGGTCGGCCAGCTCGGGCCGGCGCAGCCACGGCTCGAATGGCCCGCGCAGGCCGCCGCGCGGGCCGGAGACGATGGAGTCGGCCACCTTCTTCTGTTCGGGGGTGAGCTTGTTGAGGTCGAGCGGAGTCAGACGCGGCATGGCGTTTCCTTCCTGATGGTTCGTGCTGAAGGTTAGAGTGGGCAGCCGGCGTCGCCACTGCGGTTCTTGTCCGGGGCCTGGAAGATCGTGTCGATCATGGCAATGCCCGTCGTTTCCGCGGTGCCGGCGTGGGTCGCGCAGGAACTTGTCGCCGCCCACAGCACCTTGCCGCCATCCACCGAGTAGAGCGTGAGCACGATGCGCAGCGTCGGCGCGCTGAGGTTGGGGCCGACGCCGTTGCGCTGCTCGAACTTGTTGCTCGGCAACTCGAGCCGCGGATTGGCGCCCGGACCTTCGTAGCTCGGATTGCCGCCGATCGTGTTGCCGCCGCCGCTGTTGCCGACGGAGAAGTCGAAGTAGCTCACGTCCATGCGCATGACGTTGCCGCCGGAGAAGCCGACGTCGTTGCCGCGCCGCGACAGGCGGATCATCACCTCGCGCCGGAGGTTGCGCGCCAGCGCCGTGTCCGACGTGAGCTGCACCGCCGTCTTGGTCTTCGGGATCACCTGGTAGGCCTTGACCTCGAACTGGCCGAGCTTCGGGCCGGCGGCGACGCCGGGCGTGCTGCTGGGAGCCTGCAGCTGGGCATGGGCCGGCACCGCGGCCAGCACCATCAGAAGGGCCGTCAGGCTCGTCACGATACGCATTGTCATCTCCCCCGTGTCGTCCGCTAGGCCGCGAGGCGGCGCCAGCCGGGCTCGTCGCGATCCAGCAGCCGCTTCAACGACTCGAAATGCAGCAGGGCCTGCTGCGTGTCGTTGGCGATCTGGCGCGCGGCGTGAGCGACCGTCGCCTCGTCGACATTGTGCAGGGGCCGGCCGGTCTGCATCGCTAGTACCTGCACCATCGCCGTGCGCTCGATGTAGTACAGATCGTCGTAGGCCTGCGCGACCGAGCGGCCGGTGACGATCACGCCGTGATTGCGCAGGAACAGGATGTCCTTGTCGCCCAGCGCCCGGCACATGCGGTCGCCCTCGTCGTTGCTGAGGGCCACGCCGCCATAGTGCTCATCGTAGGCGATGCGGTCCCAGAAGCGGAAGGCGTTCTGGGTGCACATCTCGATGCGGCCGTCGACGATCGAGGTGAGCGCCGTAGCGTAGGGCATGTGGGTGTGCAGCACGACCTGCGCGCGCGGATTGCCCTGGTGGATGCGGGCGTGGATGAAGAAGGCGCTCGCCTCGACCGGATACTTGCCCTCGACGACGTTGCCTTCGCCGTCGGCCGTCACCAGATCAGCCGGCGTGATCTCCGACCAGTGCAGCCCCTGCGGATTGACCAGGAACAGCTCGTTGCGGCCCGGGACTGCCATGCTGAAATGGTTGCACACGCCCTCATTCAACCCGTGGCGCGCGGCCGTCCGCAGCGCCGTCGTCAGGTCCAGCCGCGCCTGCGTCACGGGGTCGTTGACCAACATCCTCTACGCTCCTCTAGAACGCCCCAATGATGCCGTGCGGCGCGGGGTCTGTCGATGAATGTCCTGTTCGAGTCGCCGCTCGGCGCCCTGCTGGCACGACCCTGGCTCGACGCAGCGGGACTGTTCGGGTTGCGCCGCTACATGCCGCTGTCGCGCCTGTGGGCCGCCGCCAACACAGCCAAAGGCGATGTGGCGGTGTTTCGCGACGAGGTCGGTAGCTTGCCGGCCTTCTGGTCGACCTTCCAGCTCAGGCCCCTGCTGGCACACCACGACCGCCTGAAGCGCGCCACCGATAAGACGCGCGAGGCGTGGGAAACGGCGATCTTCGATCCGGATCAGGCGTCCGACGCCGGTCTGCTCGACGACCGCCGCCGCCGTGCGTCGACATTGCATCAGATGACGCGCGGATACTTTGCACCGCTGCTCATTCCGCGCCGGCCCTCGCTCGCGCGCTGGCGGATCGATCCGCCCGGTATCGTCGAGACCGATCCGGTGGCGCTTTATCGCGCGGCGATCGATCCGAAGTCGGTCGAAGTTTCTCGGCGGTTCGTGCGCGAGGGCTTGGCCGAATACTGGCTACGCGCTTCCACACTCTCGTCGCGGCTCGCCGCACGAAGGGGCAGCGAGAAGCTCTATGCGCGCGTCATCGAGCCGGCCGGAGGCGAAGCGCGCGATACGCTGATCTTCGGCAGCGGCTTGTGCCTCGAGTTCGACCTGCTGTCCTCGGGCCGCGATTCGGGCCGCCAGCTGGCGGCCATGGGCTGGCGGGTGATCGAGCCGATCTCGCCCTATCACGGCCTGCGCGCCATGCCGGGCTTCTATGGCGGCGAGCCGTTCTTCGCGCTGGCGCCGACCGGGACGCTCGACCTGATTTCAGGCCAGGCGGTCGAGACGGCGCTGCTGACGGCATTCGCTCGGCTGCGCTTTGGCGGCACGGTGTCGGTGGCCGGCATCTCCATGTCCTCGTTCGTGGTGCAGCAGATCGCCAGCCGCTGCGACCTCTGGCCCCGCGAGGCACGGCCGGATGCCGTGCTGCTGATCAGCCATTCCGGCCGGCTGGAGGAGGTGACCTTCGGCGGCGCGCTGGCGTCGCTGCTCGGCGTCGACCGCGCACTGCACGAGGCCGGCTGGACGCGCGAGGCGTTGGCGTCGATCTCGCGCGCGATCGATCCGGCCGCGCGGCCGGCGCTGGTGCCGCAACGCATCGTTTCCGTCCTGGGCGAGACCGACCGCTGGGTACCCTACGACCACGGTCTTGCGTTGGCACGACAATGGCAGCTGCCGGAGGAGAACGTGTTCCGCTACCGCCTCGGCCATCTCGGCATGCCGGTCCAGCTCACGCGCGATCCGGCGCCGTTCGAGCGGCTCAGGCAGGTGTTGAGCGCGCCGTAGGCAGGCCGGAGATCTCGCGGATCAGCTTGCTGCGCACGGCGCGGCCGAAATCGTCGAAGTTCGCCGCCACGATCATGAAGGCGCCCGGCCCCCCGATCACGTTCTCCTCGTAGTACTTGTCGAGCCCGGTGTCGGGCGGACGGCCGAAATTGGTGCGGTTCATCATCACCGGCAGGCCGTTGATCACGAAACCCTGTGTCACCAGCTTGTCGCGCACCATCTCGGCCGGCGGGCCATCGTTGGTGCGGCCGTCGCCCGAGATGTCGATCACGCGGCGCGTGGAATCGTAGCCCGAATTGTCGAAGCGTTGCGCGGCGAAGGCCAAGGCTGCGCCGACCGCGGTCCAGCTCTGCGAGGTGCGCGGCGCCTCGGCGAGCTTCTCGGCGAACCGGCGGGCGGCAGCGGCGCTGTCGATCGGTGTCCAGTCGATCACCACGACCTGGTAATGCGCGCCGGCCCATTCGGCGTAGCAGAGCGCGATGCGCTTGTGGTCACCAGACAGGATCGCGTCGATCACGGTCTGGTTGGTGAGCGCTTCGGTGTAGCCGCGGCGCTGCAACTCGGCCTCGACCTCGTCGATCGAGCGCGACACGTCGACCGCCAGCACGAGCTGCAGATCGACCGGCATGTCGGCCCGCGCGGGCAATGAACCGGCCAATGTCGCCAGGGGCGTTGCGAGTGAGCCTATGAGTGCGGTGCGTCGCTTCATGTCCGTCTCCGCCGGCGCTCCTGCAAGAATAGCACCGCGCAAAGCCCAAAAAGAAAGACGCCGGAGGTTTCCCTCCGGCGTCCCGCTTCAGCTTTGCTGAGGCCAGATTCTACTGGTCGTCGTCGAAGCCACGCTTGCGCGGCTCGTAGTCGCGCTCGCGCCGCTGCGGGCCGGCATCGCGCCGCCGCTGCGGGCGACCTGCGTCACCACCGCCGGGGGCTCCAGCACCGGCGCCAGCGCCGGGATCGTACCCGCCACCACCGCCAGCACCACCACCGGAGAAGTCCGCACGCCGGTCGCGCATCGGGCCGCCGTCACCGGACGGCGCGCCGCGGTATCCACCGCCGCCACCGCCGCCGCCACCACCGTAGCCGCCACCACCGCCGCCGCCGCGATAGCCACCGCCGCCGCCGCCGCCGTAGCCGCCGCCACCACCGCCATCGCGACCACCGCCGCCACCGCCATAGGGCGGACGCGGGCCGCGCGGACGGAAGCCGCCGCCATCGCGGCCACCACCGCCACCGCCGCCGCCAAATCCGCCGCCGCCGCCGCCGGGCTGACGCTCGACAGCTTCACGGACGGCGATCGAGCGGCCGTCGAGGAGAGCTCCGTTCATGGCCTGCATCGCTGCAGAGCCCTGATCGTCGGTTTCCATTTCGAGGAACGCGAAACCACGGCTGCGGCCGGTCTCGCGATCCACGATCACTTTTGAAGAGGTTACGGTGCCGAACTGGGAGAAGGCTTCTTGCAGACGCTCGGACGTGACCGAATAGGGCAGATTGCCCACAAACAATTTACGACTCATTAAAGGCTCG
>DASXQC010000482.1:0-6116 GCA_036493235.1 Reyranella sp. | reverse complement strand
GCAACGCGGGCACCTTGTTCTGGATCGACCCCGAGGAGCAGCTCATCGCCATCTACATGGTGCAGGTGAGCGATCCCGACCGGGTCGAGCTGCGCAACCGCTTCAGGACGATGGTGCAGGCCGCGATCATCGACTGAGGAGTGAGTAGAGTCATGGCACAGCAAGCGCCGGCTTCAGGGCTCACCGCCGGCGAGCGTCTCGATCGTCTGCCGTTCGGCAAATTCCATCGCAAGATTCTCTACCTGATCGGCGCCGGCATGTTCTTCGACGCCATGGAGCTCTATCTCGCCGGCAGCGTGCTGGGCGCGCTGGTCAAGAGCGGCTACTCGACTGTCGAGCTCAACGCGCAGTTCATCTCCTGGACCTTCTACGGGCTGGTCGTCGGCTCGCTGCTGTCCGGCGTGCTGGGCGACCGCTACGGCCGGCGCTTCTGCTACCAGCTCAACCTTGCGATCTTCGGCCTCGCTTCGCTGGCCGCGGCTGCTGCGCCCAGCATGCACTTCCTGATCGGCTGCCGCTTCCTGATGGGCGTCGGCCTCGGCGCCGAGATCGTGATCGGCTACGGCACGCTGTCGGAGTTCGCACCGGCCCCCGTGCGCGGCCGCGCCGTGGCCACCCTGGCGATGCTCACCAACGCGGCCGTGTTCTGCGCGCCGTTCCTCGCCCTGCTGATCATCCCGAACTTCGGCTGGCGCTGGATGTTCGTGATCGTCGGCATCGGCGCGCTGCTGGTCTGGCTCGCGCGCAAGAACATGCCGGAATCGCCGCGCTGGCTCGAATCGAAGGGTCGTTTCGCGGAGGCTGACGCCGTCCTGCGCGCGATCGAGGCCGATGCCGGCGCCGCGCCGGTCAAGCAGTCGACCGCGACCGTGCGCCAGGACCAGGTGCCGATCAGCGTCGTGTTCTCCGGCGCTCTGCTGCCGCGCACCCTGGTCGCCATCCTGCTGAACGTCGTGATGGGCTTCTGCCTCTACGGCTTCCTCGGTTGGCTGCCGACCTTCTTCGTCAAGCAGGGCCAGTCGATCGCCTCGTCGCTCGAGTGGACGACGGTGATGGCGCTGGGCGGACCGATCGGCGCCGGCATCGGCCTGCTGGTCGCCGACCGCTTCGGCCGCAAGTGGTCGGTGGTGGTCGCGTCGCTGGTCGCCGCCGCCATGGGTGTGATCTATCCGCAGGTCGCCGATCCGCATGTGCTGATGGCGGTCGGGTTCGTGCTCGTGACGAGCGCCTATGTCATCGTCGCCGTCGGCTTCGCCCTGTGGGTGCCGGAACTCTACGACACGCGCTACCGCATGCGCGGGGCGGGCGTCACCAACACGATCGGCCGCCTGAGCACGGCCGGCGTGCAGCCCTTGGTCGTGTTCCTGTTCGCCAAGGGCGGGGTCGCCGCCGTGGTCGGCGTCCTAGCCGCGATGCTGGTGGTGCAGGCGATCGCCTTCGCCCTGTTCGCCGTCGAGACGCGCAAGCGCACACTCGAAAGTCTCGCCGTCAGTTGAACGAGGCTCGCCCCATGCCCTACCGCAGCTTTCTCTTCGCGCCCGGCAACCACGCTCGCAAGGTCGAGAAGGTCTTCGATTGCGGCGCCGACAACGTGATCCTCGACCTGGAAGACGCCGTCGCCAGGGCCGAGAAGGTCGCGACCCGCGCCGTCGTCGTCGAGGCGCTGAAACGGCCACACAAGGGGGGCGCCTACGTCCGGGTCAACGCCCTCACCACCGAGTTCTGCTACGGCGACACGGTGGCCGTGGTGGGTCCCGGCCTCGATGGCATCATCCTGCCGATGGTCGAGAGCCGCGAACAGCTCGTCGCCTTCGACTGGCTGGTTGGCGCGCTGGAGCGTGAGCGTGGCCTGCCACCCGGCGGCATCGACATCATCCCGATCATCGAGACGGGAAAGGGCATCGCCAATGTGCGGACGATCGCCGCCTCAGGTACGCGGGTGAAGCGCATGGCCTTCGGCGCCGGCGACTACACCCTCGACATGAACATGGAATGGACGCTCACCGAGAGCGAGCTGGAGCATGCCCGGGCGGAGATGGCCGTGGCGTCCCGCGCCGCCGGCCTCGAAGCGCCGATCGATACCGTGTGGGTGCACATCAAGGACCTCGACGGCGTCGCGAACTCCGCGAAGCGGGCCCGGCAGCTCGGCTTCCAGGGCAAGATGTGCATCTACCCGCCGCAGGTTGAGCGCGTGAACACCGCGTTCACCCCGACCGAGGCGGAGATCGCCTTCGCCCGGCGCGTCGTCGCGGCTTTCGAGCAGGCAGAACGCGAGGGCTCCTCGTCGATCCAGCTCGACGGCTACTTCATCGACTACCCGATCGTCTACAAGGCGCAACGCACGCTCGACCTGGTTCGCGCCACCGAACAGGCGACGTAGGCTTCTTTCGCTGGGGGCGCGCCACTCCAGTGGCGGGGCCCCCAGCGGAAGACCTTCAGATCACGCCTTCGGTTTCCAGGGTCGCTAAGTCCGCGACGCTCATGCCGAGCAGCGTGCCGTAGACCTCCGCATTGTGCTGGCCGAGGCTCGGGCCGAGCGTATCGATGCCGCCCGGTGTGCCGGTGAGGCGCGGCACCACGTTCGGGACGGCCAATTCACCGGCGCGCGGGTCGGTCACACGGGCGATGTTGCCGCGCGCGGCGTAGTGCGGGTCGAGGAAGATCTCGTCGACCGACGCGACGATGCCGCACGGTACCTCCGCGCCCTCGCACAGGCGGACGGCCTCCTGCTGCGAGTGCTGCCTCGCCCAGTCGGAGACGAGGCCGTCGACCGCCGGCCGCTGCTTCTCGCGCTGGGCGATCGTGCCGTAGATGCCGTCGCCTGCCACCTCGGGCCGGCCCATCAGCCCGGCCATGCGGGCGAAGATCTTGTCGTTGGTGCAGGCGATGGCGATCCACCGCCCGTCACCGGTCTGGTAGTGGCTGTGCGGACAGACGTTGGGGGCCGCCGCGCCCATGCGCTGGCGGATGAATCCGACCTTGTCGTAGGCGGGCGCCATCTCGTCGAGGATGCGGAAGATCGGCTCGTAAAGCCCGATGTCGATCTGCTGGCCCTGGCCGGTGGCATCGCGCGAGCGCAGCGCCATCATCATCCCGAGCGCGCCGTAGAGTCCGGCCATGTAGTCGGCGAGCGTGGCCGAGCCCGGCGTCACCGGCGGCCCGTTGGGATCGCCAGCCAGGAAGGAGATGCCGCCGAAGGCGTTGCCGATCCGTCCGAACCCGGGCTTGTGGCTGTAGGGCCCGGTCTGGCCGTAGCCGGAGACACGCAGCATCACGAGGCGTGGGTTGACGCCGCTCAGCACGTCCCAGCCGAGGCCCCAGCCTTCCAGCGTGCCCGGCTGGAAGTTCTCGGTCAGTGCGTCGGCCTTGGCGACCAGCTGCTGGAGGATCGCCGCGCCCTTGGGCAACTTGAGATTCAACGTCACCGACTTCTTGTTGCGCGCCTCCGACAGCCAGACCAGCGTATCGCCACACTCGGCGACCGTGCCGAGCCGGCGGCAGGGATCGCCGACCTTGGGCTGCTCGACCTTGATCACCTCCGCGCCGAACTCCGCCATGATGGTCGCGCAATACGGCGCGGCGATGTAGGTGGCGATGTCGATCACGCGGAGCCCGGCGAGCGGGCGATTGTTGGCGGCACTATCGGACACGATGCGGTTCCCTCATTTGCTTCGCGAGCTTATGAAATCATACTGCCGGGAGAGCGGCACTCCAGTGCCGCTCTTTTTCTTCCATCGACGAAGAAAAATGCTCGTGGGGCATTCGTGCGTTTTGCTGGGATTTTCGCTTCAAGACATGAGCGGCACTGGAGTGCCGCGCTCCCAGCGGTCTCATTGTGGGCAATGGAACGCTCGTCGAGGCCCGGTTTCGGCGGCTTAAATGCGCGGCCATTGCCCGTAATAGGTGACGTTAACTGACGCCTCTTATCCTGCGTGTGCTTTCACTCACACACAGGAGTTCGTCATGTCAGAGTCCGATGTCCGTTACACCAACGGCCGCTTCGCCAAGGGCAATCCCGGCGGGCCGGGCCGACCGCGCAATCCGATCAGCTCGGCCGCGGTCGAGCTCGATCGCCTCGGCACCGCGGTCGCCGAGGAGTTGATGCTCAGCACCATCGAGCGGGCGCGGCGCGGCAACCTGCGCGCCACCGAGATGGTGCTGCAGCGCGTCTGGCCCGTGCGGCGCCATCGGCCGATCGAACTGGATTCGCCACCCGGTAACGGCATGAGCAACCTGCTGAACGAGCACGCGGCACTGGCGCACGCCATGATGAACGGCGACATCACCCCGCAGGACGCCCAGGCGGCGACGCGCGTGTTCAAGGCGCTGCAGGAGCAGATGCGTCGCGCCGACCAACAAAACGGAGCGCCTGCCGAAAACGGCGAAAACGGAGAAAACCGGTGAGGCGTCTAGGCGCCGAGCAGTGCCGTCCGCGCGGCGCGCCAACTCGCTTCGTCGGGCGCGCAGATCAGGCCACCGCCGAGGTCGGTCGGCCGGTAGGGCGTGCCGTCGAAGTGCGCGCTGTAGCCGCCGGCCTCGCGATGCAGCAGCCAGCCCGCCGCATGATCCCACGGCATCAGCTTGTTGTAGAACAGCAGGTGGCAGTGGCCGGCAGCGGCCAACCGGTATTCGTGCGCGGCGCAGCGCAGCCAGGTGCTGGTCGCGAGCTTCGAGAGATTGCCGTTGACCGTGTCCCGCAGCGGCTGGGGCAGGAAGGTCGTGCCGACGATGCCTTCCATCCGGTCGACCGGCACCGGCGGCGCGACGCGCAGCGGGGTTCGTTTGTCCTCGCGCTCCAGCCACGCGCCGCCATCGCGCACGGCATAGGCGAAGTCGCGGCAGATCGGATCGTGGACCACGCCGGCGACGATCTCGCCGCGACGGATCGCGGCCGCCATCACGCCGAACAGCGGCAAGCCCGACGCGAAGTTCTTCGTGCCGTCGATTGGGTCGACCACGAAGGCCAGCTCGGCACCGCCGATCGCCTGGAGCAAAGAGGGATCGCGCTCCGTGCCTTCCTCGCCGACGATCACGGCGCCGGGGAAGGCCTTTCGCAGGTCGGCGGCGATGACGGCTTCGGCCGCTTCGTCGGCTTCCGTGACGATGTCGAACGCCGACGTCTTCTGCCGCACCTGGTCGGCGGTCAGCGCCTGGAAACGCGGCAGGATCTCCTGGACGGCGGCGCGGGCAAGGATCGCGCCGACTTCTCTGATCAGATCGGCGTTGCCGATCAGATCGCCACCTGCGCGATGCCGCCGCGCACCTTGTTGGCATCGATGCTGCGCCACAGCACCTCGTGGCCCTCGGGCAGCGGACGGTTGTTCGGCATCGACAGCCAGAGGCGGAACAGCAGCCGGTCGTGGCCGCTGTCGGCATCGTCCTCGAACGGGGTGCGGCCGTGATAGGTGACATGGCTGTTGATCAGCTGCAGGTCGCCCGGCTCGAGCGTCATCTCGAAGCACAGCTCCTGCGCGGTCGCCATCAGCACGTCGATCGCCTCCTTCTGGGCTGGCGTCAGCTTGGGGATGTCGTCCGCGAGCTGGGCCGCCTCGATGAAGGTGAGCGAGTAGTGCGAGGTGAACTTGCCGTCGCGCACGCCGAAGATCGGCAGCGGGTAGGCGGTGGCGCGGGTCGTGCTGGAGCCTTCCTTACCCGCTCCGTCCTTACCCGTGCCCTCTTCACCGAAACGGCTGCGCCAGTAATCGGTGAACAGCGCGTCGAGCAGCTCGGGCCGCTTGGCGAGGATCGCGTTGTGGATCGCGGGCGTGCTGGCGAGCGTGCTGACGCCACCCTTCATCGCCTGGCGCACGCACAAGAGGCCGACGACGTCGGTGCGGTCGGTGTGGTAGCGCAGCCCGCCGTTGGTCAAGGTACGCGCGTATGAGGAGAGGAACGTGCCACCCTTCTGGTTCCCGGTCTCACCGCCCTCGATCTGGCCATAGTTCCGGCCGACATGCGCGCCCTCGTCGCGGATGGCGCGCATCAGCTCGCCGCTCCGGTTCTGGAAGACCGGCGTGCCGAGATGCGCGCCGAGACCGAAGTAAACGCGCCGCAAGTCGTCCTCGGCGTAACGCTCGACCGGAAAGCCGCGCAGCTTCATGATCCCGCAGCCGTTC
>DASXQC010000481.1:0-3462 GCA_036493235.1 Reyranella sp. | reverse complement strand
GCACGCCTCAAGACCGCCGCCGCCGAGCTCATCCAGACGATCAAGGGGATGAACGGCGAAGCGGAGGAGTTCGTCCAGTAGCAATGCCGCGATCTGCCCAGGGAGCCGCCCAGTGGGGCGGCCTCGTCGTCCTGTCGGCCGCGCTCGCGGCGCTGTTGCTGTGGGTGCATGCCCCGGCCGCGCTGATGCTCGGGCCGCTGGCGGCGGCGATCATCGTATCGTCGTATGGCGCCAAGCTGCGCCTGCCGCTGACACCGTTCGTGCTGGCGCAAGGCGTGGTCGGCTGCCTGATCGCCAAGATGGTGCCGCTGTCGATCGTCG
The DNA here is from genome assembly GCA_036493235.1 of Reyranella sp. Classification (GTDB taxonomy): domain Bacteria; phylum Pseudomonadota; class Alphaproteobacteria; order Reyranellales; family Reyranellaceae; genus Reyranella. The sequence goes on along the minus strand of DASXQC010000481.1, from coordinate 3,141 downwards.
GCGACGTGCTTCAGCACTGGTTCCTGTTCACGGTCGGCGTGCTGGCGGTGGTGGCGATCTCGAGCACGCTCGGCTGGCTGATGACGCGCTGGCAGGTGTTGCCCGGCACCACGGCGCTGTGGGGCACCAGCCCGGGCGCGGCGTCGGTCATGACCATCATGGCCGAGTCCTACGGCGCCGATGTCCGCCTCGTCGCCTTCATGCAGTACGGCCGCGTCGTGCTGGTGGCGGTGGTCGCGGCATTGGTGACGCACGTCTTCGGCGTCAGCACGGCGCACGGTTCGGCGATGGTCTGGTTTCCGCCGATCAACTTGCTGGCGCTCGGCGAGACCCTGGCGCTGGCGATTGTGGGCCCGATGATTGCCAAGCGGCTCAACATCCCGGCCGGCGCGTTCCTGACGCCGATGATCGTTGGCATCGTGCTCACCCATCTCGGCCTGATGTCGATCGAGCTGCCGCCGTGGCTGCTGGCGGCGAGCTATGCGCTGGTCGGCTGGAACGTCGGGCTGCGCTTCAGCAAGCCGCTGCTGATCCATGCCGCCCGCCAGTTGCCGCGCATCATGGCCTGCATCCTCACGATGATCGTGCTGTGCGGCGGCGTCGCCTGGCTGATGGTGGCCGCGATCGGCGTCGATCCGCTGACGGCCTATCTCGCCACCAGCCCCGGCGGCTCCGACTCGGTGGCGATCATCGCCGCTTCGAGCAATGTCGACGTATCGTTCGTCATGGCGATGCAGACCGTGCGCATGATCGCCGTGCTGTTCATCGGGCCAGTCCTGACCAAGTACATCGTCACGCACAGCAATCCCGTGCCCGCCAAGCGAGAGGAATGAATGGCGTCCGTTATCACCTTCGATTTCTACGGCACGTTGGTGCAATGGCACGAGACGCTGCAGTCGGCCTTCATCGATATCCTGCAGCGTCACGGCCGTCCGGACTCGCAGGCCGCGATCCTGGCGCACGGCTTCCAGGAGGAGGGCCGGCGGCTGCGCGATACGCCGCCCTGGAAGCCCTACCGCCAAGTGCTGCGGGACAGCGTGATCTTCGCGATGGCGCAGGCCGGTCTCACTGCCGGCCCGGACGATGCCGACGGGCGTGATCGCGCGGTTCTCGTGCATCCCGGCCCATTCCGACGTACCGGCCGCGCTCGCCGAATTGAAGAAGCACTATTGCCTGGCCGCCATCTCCAACACCGACGACGACCTGATCGCCGGCAGCCTGCCGAGCCTCGGTCTCGATCTCGACGCCGTCGTCACCGCCCAGCAGGCACAGGCCTACAAGCCCGACCTGCGGCTGTTCCAACACGCCCACAAGGTGCTGGGCGTGACGCCGGCCGACGTGATCCACATCGCCGCCAGCCAGCCGCTCGACATGGCAGTGTGCCGCGTGCTCGGCATCCGCGCCTTCTGGGTGAATCGGCGTGGCGAGACAGCGGAAGAGCAGTACAAGCCCTTCACCGAAGTCACGACCGTCGCCGAGGCGGCGGCCCTTCTATAGAGTCGAGCAATGACGAATCTCCATGACATGACAGCGGTCGATCTGCTGGCCGCCTACAAGAGCAAGAAACTCTCGCCTGTCGACGTCGTCGATGCCGTCATCAAGCACATCGAAGCCTGGGAGCCGAAGCTGAAGGCGCTGTACGCGCCGGATTTCGGCGGCGCACGCAAGGCCGCGGAGGCATCCGAGAAGCGTTGGCAGGCGGGTAAACCACAGGGCGCGCTCGACGGTGTGCCGATCACCATCAAGGAGAACATCGCCACCCGGGGTGTGCCAGTGCCGCTCGGCACCGCGGCGAGCGACATGACGCCGGCCGCGGCCGATGCGCCAGCCGCGGCGCGCGTGCGCGAGGCGGGCGCGGTCCTGCTCGCGAAGACCACCATGCCCGACTACGGCATGCTTTCGTCGGGCCGCAGCTCATTCCATCCGCTGACGCGCAATCCTTGGAACCTCGCCTGGAATCCGGGCGGCTCGAGCGCCGGTGCGGGTGCCGCGGCGGCGGCCGGCTACGGCCCACTGCATCTCGGCACCGACATCGGCGGCTCGGTTCGCCTGCCGGCGGCGTGGAACGGCATCTTCACCCTGAAGCCCAGCCTCGGCCGCGTGCCGGTCGATCCGCCGTTCCTCGGCCGCGTCGTCGGGCCGATGACGCGCACCGTTGCGGACTCCGCGCTGCTGCTGGGCGAACTGTCGAAGCCCGACTTCCGCGACCACATGAGCCTGCCGCCGGCCAACATCGACTGGTCGGCCGGTCCGCTCGAGCCGAAGGGCCTCAAGATCGCGCTCTACCTCGATGCCGGCTCGGGCCTGCCGGTCGAAGCGGAGACCAAGGCTGCGATCGAGGCGGCGGCCAAGCTGTTCGCCGCTGCCGGTGCCAAGGTCGAGACCCTGGAAGGCTTCCTGTCGCCCGAGATGCTGCACCTTCAGGATCTGTTCTGGCGCGTGCGCAGCTGGGTCGATTTCTCTGCCCTCAGCCACGCCAGGCAGGCGAGCGTGTTGCCGTTCATCGCCGACTGGTGCCGCGGCGGCGCCGACGTCTCGGGCGCCATGGTGATCAAGGGCGTCAGCAACTACATGGCGATCCGCGCCGCGGCGACGCGCGCGACGCAGCCGTTCGACTACGTGCTGTCGCCCACCTCGCCGGTGCCGACCTATCCCGCCGGATGGGAGACGCCGACCAACGACGTCAACCGCCCCCTGGAGCACATCTCCTTCACCATGCCGTTCAACATGAGCGAGCAGCCCGCCTCGTCGATCAACTGCGGCTATACGAAGGACGGCAAGCCGATCGGCCTGCAGATCGCCGGCCGTCGCTTCGACGATGCCGGCGTGATGCGACTCTCGAAGTGGTACGAGCAGGCGCGCGGCGCACAGAAGAAGTGGCCTGAGCCGTCATGATCTTATGGACCGCGCGCTTCCTGTGCGCTCATGATCATGAGCGCGCAGGATGCGCGCGGCCCATATGAGCATGAAACCGCTCGGCATCCTGATGCTCGATACGCGGTTTCCGCGGATCGAGGGCGATATCGGCAATCCGGCGTCGTTCGACTTCCCGGTGATCTTCCGTACCATGCGCGGCATCGGCCCGGACGATGCGGTCGCCGCACATCCCGACCGGCCGCGCGTGCTGGCGGCGTTGAAGGC
>DASXQC010000480.1:0-20511 GCA_036493235.1 Reyranella sp. | reverse complement strand
GTCTGGGTCATCGAAAAGAGTTTGTCGGGTGTTCTGTCGGCTTGCTAGCGTCTTCCCTGAATTGGAGGACGGTATGGCGAAGTTCGGCATCGGCGATTCGGTCCGCAGGCTCGAGGACCCCAGGCTCCTGACCGGCGGCGGCCGGTACACCGACGATACCAAGCTCAGCCAGCCCGCGGCGCGGATGGTCGTGCTGCGCTCGCCGCATGCCCATGCCGACATCAAGAAGGTCGACACCACGGCCGCGCGCAAGGCGCCGGGTGTGCTGGCGGTCTTCACCGGCGCCGACGTCGAGACGGAGGGCTTCGGCGACGTGCCCTGCCTGGTGCCGCTCGACAATCGCGACGGCACGCCGCGTGCGGATACCAGCCGGCCGATGCTGGCCAAGGACCGCGTGCGCCATGTCGGTGATCCGGTGGCGCTGGTGGTGGCCGAGACACTCGACCAGGCAAAGGATGCGGCCGAGTTGATCGAGGTCGACTATGCGGCGCGGCCGCACACGGTCGGCACCTACGAGTCGGCGCAGCCGGGCGCGCCGCTGGTCCACGACCACATCAAGGGCAACGTCACCTTCGACTGGGCGATGGGCGACCAGGCGGCCACGGACGCTGCCTTCAAGAAGGCCGACCGCACGGTCAGCCTGCGGCTGGTCAACCAGCGGCTGGTCGTGAACTCGATGGAGCCGCGCGGCGCGATCTGCGAATACGACGCCGGGGACGACCGCTCGACCCTGTGGGTCTCCTCGCAGGGCGTGCACATGATCCGGCCGGTGGTGGCCGACATGATCCTGAAGATCGGCTCGGCCAAGCTGCGCGTGCGCACCGGCGACGTCGGCGGCGGCTTCGGCATGAAGATCTTCGTCCATCCGGAATATCCGATGGTCGTGTGGGCGAGCCGTGCGCTGAAGCGCACGGTGAAGTGGATTCCCGACCGCCAGGAGGCCTTCCAGTCCGACGTGCAGGGCCGCGACCATGTCTCGATCGCGGAGATGGCGCTCGACAAGGACTGCCGCTTCCTCGGCTGCCGCATCACGACCTACGCGGCACTCGGCGCCTACCTCAACCATTTCAGCGTCTTCATCCCCACGATGGCCGGCAGCTCGATGCTGAACGGCCTGTACCAGACGCCGGCGGTCTACGTGAACGTGAAGGGCGTGATGACCAACACCGTGCCGACCGACGCCTATCGCGGCGCAGGGCGGCCAGAGGCGGCCTACCTGGTCGAGCGCTTCGTCGACCACATCGCGCGCGAGACCGGGCTGACGCCGGACGAGATCCGCACCCGCAACTTCATCAAGCCCAACCAACTCCCGTTCAAGACGGCGATGGGCGACACCTACGACTCGGGCGACTTCGACACGGTGATGCGCAAGGGCATGGAGAAGGCCGACTGGAAGGGTTTTGCTGCCCGCCGCGCGCAATCGGAGAAGGCCGGCAAGTGGCGCGGCATCGGCATGGCGACCTATGTCGAGAAGTGCTCGGGCGGCGGGCCGGAGACGGTGAAGGCGGTGTTCAACGAGGACGCCACGATCACCCTCTATACCGGCAACCAGACCAACGGCCAGGGTCACGAGACGGCGCTGCGCCAGATTGCGTCGGCCAAGTTCGGCATCGATGTCGAGAACATCCGGCTGGTGCAGGGCGACAGCGATGTCGTGCCCGAGGGCTTCACCGGCGGCAGTCGCACCATCGCGATCAACGGCGTGGCGACCATCGCCGTGGCCGACAAGATCATCGCCAAGGGCAAGCCGCTCGCGGCTGACCTGCTCGAAGCCAGCGCGGCCGACGTCGACTACAAGGACGGCAGCTTCCAGATTGTCGGCACCGACCGTAGCGTCAGCCTGTTCGACGTCGCCAAGGCCAACAAGGGCGCCCTCGACGACGAATTCACCCGCACGCCGGAGGCCGACACCTATCCCAACGGCTGCCACATCTGCGAGATCGAACTCGATCCCGACACCGGCACGCTCGAGATCAAGAACTACTCGGTGGTCGACGATTTCGGCATGGCACTCAATCCGCTGCTGCTGCAAGGCCAGGTCCACGGCGGCATCGGTCAGGGCGTGGGCCAGGCGCTGACCGAGCAGACGATCTACGACCAGGACTCAGGCCAGCTCATGAGCGGCAGCTTCATGGACTATGCCTTCCCGCGCGCCGACATCGTGCCGAACGTGAAGTTCGACCTGCACAACAGCCCGTGCACGACGAACCCGCTGGGCGTGAAGGGCGCCGGCGAAGCGGGCGCCATCGGTGCGCCGCCGTCGGTGATCAATGCGATCGTCGATGCGATCCACGCCCACACCGGCATCAAGCATGTGGATATGCCGGTGACGGCGGCGAGCCTGTGGGCTGCAATCGAATCAGGGCGGACGAAGAAGGCGGCCTGAGCCGCCTTCTTCACCGCTCTCTTACGCTTAGTACTCGCGCGGCGTGGTGGCCGCGCCGACCACGGCGCCGCCGACACCGCCAATGACGGCGCCGCCAATTGGGCCGAGCGGCGTCACCGAGCCGATCACCGCACCGGAACCGGCGCCGATCGCGCCGCCGGTCAGGGCGCGCGTGCCGGGATCGTTGCCGCAAGCGGCGAGACCGAGCAGAGCGACTACGAGAACGAAAGCCTTGGTCATGGGAATCTCCTATTCGGCCCGGTCAACGCGGCCATGCGCGACGAGGTTGCTGCAGCCCTCCTGTTATCGATGTCCTGTCTGTGATCTATGTCACCAGCGATACAACCATTCGCGCACCGTGAGTCTTGTCACGCGCGCGAGTGCCGGATTAACGTACGGCCCTGTCTCGGGGGGAGAGTACGGATGGCCCAGGATCGTCGGACGCTGAGTGCGCTCGCAGCTTTGCTGCCGGCGGGGACTTTGGGGCTCTCCATGAGTCTCGCTTCGGCCGACGCGAAGGCGACCGCCACCAGCGAGCCCGAAGCGAAGAAGCCCGGTGGGATCCACGAGCGACTCGACTCGATCCGCCGCACCGTCTCAACCATCGTCAACGAGACGCCCGTCATGGGGCCGGATGGGCGCGAAGAGCCCTTCCTCAAGGTCGACGCCGAGAAGCGCCTCGCCTGGTGGGGCAACGGCTGGCACAACGGCGGCTGGAACAACTGGGGCAACGGCTGGCATAACGGTGGCTGGAGTAACATCCTGCCCATCGTTCCGTTCGGCAACGGTGGCTGGCACAACTGGGGCAACGGTTGGCACAACGGCTGGCATAACTGGTAGCGCGGACAACAGCGGTGCCCGCGGCGCCCCGTATAGAAATGGTCGTGCTGCAGCCGACCGCGTTCTGCAACATCAACTGCAGCTACTGCTACCTGCCCGATCGCGACAACAGGCACATGCTGGCGCCGTCGACAGTGACGCGCCTGTTCACTGAGCTGTTCGCCTCGGGCTGGAGCGCGCCGCACCTCACAGTGGTCTGGCATGCCGGCGAGCCGCTGGTGGCGCCAATCGCCTTCTATCGCGAGGCCTTCGCCGCCATCGAGAAGCTGCGGTCGCCGTCGGTTCTGGTCCGCCACGCCTTCCAGACTAACGGCATGCTGATCGACGACGACTGGTGCGCGCTGTTCCGCGACTGGAAGGTCGGCGTCGGCGTCAGCCTCGACGGGCCGCGCGACCTGCACGACGCTAACCGCAAGACCCGCTCGGGTGCCGGCACGTTCGATCGCACGATCGCCGGCATCCGCCGCCTGCAGGACGCGAAACTGCCGTTCCACGTGATCTCGGTGCTGTCGGCGGCGAGCCTCGACGATCCCGATGGGCTGCTCGCCTTCTATCTCGCCCACGGCATCGACCATGTTTGCTTCAACGTCGAGGAGTCCGAGGGCAGTCATGTCTCGCAGCTCTTCGCCGGCAGCGACCTGCACCGGCGCTACGAAACGTTCTTGCGACGCTTCTGGCATAAGGCGCGCGAGGACGGCCGGATCAAGTTCGTGCGCGAGATCGACCTCGCCATTCCGCGTGTGTTTCGGCCGAGCGAGGCCCAGGCGCGCAACGTCCAGGTCGAGCCGCTGGCGATGCTCAACGTCGACAGCCATGGCAACGTCTCGAGCTTCTCGCCCGAGCTGCTGGGGCTAAAGAACGCAGCCTACGGCGACTTCCTGCTCGGCAACATCAACGTCCAGTCGCTCGCGGAAATCCACGAGGCCTGCGTCCAGTCGGCGCTGTATCGCGACATCCGGCAGGGCGTCGCGGCCTGCCGGGCCGAGTGCGAGTACTTTTCGGTCTGCGGCGGCGGCGCGCCGGTCAACAAGCTGTTCGAGAAAGGCGCCTTCACCGGCACGCGCACGTCGTTCTGCACCCTGACGCAGATCGTGCCGACCGATCTCATCCTCGAGGCCTACGACCGCCTCGAGCAAAGCTGGATTCCGCCAAAGGCCCTCGAGGCCGCTCCATCACCGAGGCTGCCATGACCCGATCGACACTGCTCGCCACCGTTTCCGCCACCGCCCTCTCAATCGTCGCCACGCTCACGCTCGCGACGGCCTACGCGCAGACGCCGCCGGCCGCCGGCGCGCCGCCTAAAGGCGCGCAGCAAGGGGCGCCGGGCGGCCCTCAAGGAGGTCCGCCGCCCAACGGGCAGCAATCCGGTGACCAGCAGCAGCCGAACAACAGCGCCAACGAAGCGTCCTGGCCGGTCCTGTTCGTCACCGGCATCGACGTCGTGCGCGCGCCGCACAACGGGCGGGACATCATCATCGCCCACGGCCTGGTGAGCTCGTCGGACTGGCGTGCCCCCACCCTGATCCCGATCACCGAGGGCCGGCCGGTCGACGGCGTGCTCGACCTGCTGCTGCAGGCGCAGGCGCCGCAGAAGCCGGGCGCGCTCGGCGCCTTCATGGAGGTCGACGCCATCCTGCCGCTCGGCCATGAGCATCCCTACAAGGCGGTGCGCGTGCGTTCGGCGAGCAATGCCCTGACGCTCAAGGAGCTGCCGGGTCACGCCGAGGTCAAGAAGCTCAAGAACGATTGCGGCCAGTGCATCGGCAAGCACTTCGTGGCCAAGGGCGAAACACCGCCGGCGAACGTGCCGGCCAGTGACATCCTGCGCGAGGAGGATCTGTTGTGGCAGGTGCGCGTGATCAAGCCGCGCGACGGCATCCACAGCTACACGCTCGATCCCAACCGCCTGACCCTGGTGCTGGCGGAAGACGGCCGCATCGTCGACGCGGCCTGGGACTGAACATGTCAAACGGCGGCGAAACCCGCAGTCGCCGCCGCCGACGCTGAGCTCAAGCCTTCGCTAGTAACGCGGCGTGGTGGCCGCGCCGACCGCGGCGCCGCCAAGGCCGCCGACGACCGCGCCGCCCACCGGGCCAATACCCGTCGCCGAGCCGACCACGGCACCGGCACCCGCGCCGATCGCGCCGCCCGTCAGGGCGCGCGTGCCTGGATCGCGGCCGCAGGCTGACAGCGCAAGAAGGGCAACAACTCCAACCATAACCTTGTACATGGGACACTCCTGGTGCGATTTCGTTCGGGATGAACGCAGGGAGCGCCGCGGAGGTTTCGCCGGTCCCTGCCTAATCACCGGCCATCGACGTCCGCGGAAGCCGCGTTAGACTGTCGGGTATGTCCCACCGCCCTACTCTCTACGGCAGCCGACACGCCGTCTCGACCGGCCACTATCTCGCCGCTGCTGCCGGCCTCTCGATCCTCGAATCAGGCGGCAACGCGATCGACGCGGGCTGCGCCGCCGGCATCGCGCTCGCCGTCCTGCATCCCGACGAGGTGAACGTTGCCGGCGTGGCGCCGATCATGATCCGCACCGGCCAGGGAAAAGTCGTGACCATCGCCGGGCTCGGCCACTGGCCCAAGCGCTTCCCGGCCGACCTGTTCATGCGCGAGCACGGGGGCAAGATGCCGCTCGGCATCCTGCGCACGGTGGTGCCCGCCGCGCCCGACGCATGGATCACCGCGCTTCGCGACTGGGGCACGATGACCTTCGGCGACGTGGCGAGCGCCGCGATCCGCTACGCCAAAGAGGGGTTCGCCGTGTTCGAGTACATGGCGACCATGATCAAGCAGTACGAAGACGGCTACCGCAGTTGGCCGTCGAACGCGGCGATCTTCCTGCCTGGCGGCCAGGTGCCGAAGGTCGGCGACCGCTTCCTCCAGACCGATCTCGCCAACACGCTGCAATACATGGTCGACCAGGAGCGCGCGGCCTCGAAGCGCGGCCGGCTGGCCGGCCTCGCCGCCGCACGGGCGGCGTTCTACTGCGGCGACATCGCCGAGACGATCGTGCGCTACCACGAGCAGAACGGCGGCTACCTCGCGCGCGACGACCTCACCGAGTTCCACAGCCGCTATGAGGAGCCAATTAAAGTTCGCTGGCGGGATATAGACGTCTACACCTGCGGACCGTGGTGCCAGGGGCCGATGCTGGCGCAGGCGCTGCGCATGATCGAGGCGGCAGGTGGGCTCAAGGGGCTTGAGCACAACAGCGCCGACTACGTGCACCTGATCACGGAGATCCTGAAGGCGGCCTGCGCCGATCGAGAATACCGCTACGGCGATCCGCTGTTCGTCGATGTCGGCCTGGAGGAACTGCTGTCCGACGCGCACGTGCAGGCGCGGGTCGAGGCGATCGACATGCAGCGCGCCATGCCCGACATGCCGCCGCCTGTCGGGCGCTATCCGGCGAACACGCCGCCGCCGTCAAAGCAACGCAGCGACGCGGTCGTGGAGCCCGACACCTCCTATTGCTGCGCGGTCGACCGTTGGGGCAACGCCATGTCGGCAACGCCGAGCGACGGCTCGTGGCGCTCGCCGGTGATCCCGGGCCTGGGCATCGTCCCGTCCGGCCGCGGCACGCAAAGCAGGCCCGACCCGAACCACCCGTCCGGTGTGGCGCCCGGCAAGCGCCCGCGCCTCACCCCCAACCCGGCGATCGCGGTGCGCAACGACGGCAGCGTGATGCCGTTCGGCGCGCCAGGCGGCGACGTCCAGGTGCAGGCGATGCTGCAGGTCTTCCTCAACACCTTCCACTTCGGCATGGACATCCAGGAAGCGATCGAGCAGCCGCGGTTTGCGACCTTCAGCTTCCCCAACTCCTTCGCGCCCTACACGCACCTGCCCGGCCGGCTGAACATCGAGGACCGGCTGCCGGCCTCGACGATCGACGAGCTGAAGCGGCGCGGGCATGACGTGGAGATGTGGCCAGCGCTGACGCGGCGGGCCTGCTCCGTAGAGGCGATCCTGCTGGATAGCGGGACGGGCTTCCTGCGGGCAGGGGCGGACTGGCGGCAGCCGGCGTATGCGATAGTGAGTTAGAGAACCTCTTCAGGCCCCACGATCGTTGCGCGATCATGGGACGTAGCGGCCGCTGCGGCTGTGTGATGGCCGCAACCCCTCCGCCGTCGCCTGGTGCTCGCCGGAGGAAGAGTTCGCGCTGAAAAGCTGTGGATAAGGCCTCCGTTCGGAGTCTCATTACGGGCATTGGCTGCCGACTCCAGCCCCAATTTCCGCATCAGAAACTCGCGGCCATTGCCCGTATTAGGTGTTCCATCGCGCAATGATGCAGGCTGGCGCGCATGATCACCTCATTGCGCTTCCAACACCGACGGGCCCTCCCTCGTCTTGCCGAGGGAGGGAATTTTCAGGAAGGCCCGGTGGGGGTGCGGGCAGAGTGGCAGGACTCGCGCAAAACGCCGGCGGGCTTGCATCGAACCACTGCCACGACGGCTGGCAGTCGATGGCAGTCCGGCAGTGGCCTACGTCGACCCCGCCTCCGCCTGGCGCTGGCCGAGATCCCGCGCCACCGCCTTCTTGAAGCGCTCGAGGTCGCCGCCCTTTAGGTGCTCGGCGCGGAGCGTCGGGCTGATCATCGGGTTGGTCGGATGGCCGTTCTGCAGGATCTCGAAATGAAGGTGCGGCCCGGTCGAGCGGCCGGTCGAGCCGACATAGCCGATCACGTCGCCCTTCTTCACCCGCACGCCGGGCGCGATGCCGGGCGCGAAGGCCGAGAGGTGGCCGTAGACCGTCGAGATATTCGCCGGCTTGCCGTTCAGCACCGTGGTGAGCTGGAGGTCGTCATGCTCGATCTCGATCCAGTTACCATAGCCGCCGTTGGGCTGGGCGCCCTTGACGACGCCGTCGCCCGCGGCATGGATCGGCGTGCCGATGTCGGCGGCGAGGTCGACGCCCTCGTGCATGTACATCGTCGACGCGTGGCTGGCGAAGCCGTGGAAGGCATTGCTGCCCGGCGCGATGAGTCCGGCCTGCAGGCCGGCCATCGTCGGCACGTTGACGGAGGCAATCATCGGATTGGTGAACGGGCTGGGCGCCGGTGGCGGGCCGCCGAGCGGTCGGATCGCCACCTTCTTCGCCGCCGGCGCGGCGCCGGGCGGCGTGACGGTGACCTTGCCACGCCACTGCTGGCCGCCCCCCCGGACCAGCGTCTGGCCGCCGCCGCGGAACGGCTGGTCGAACGGATCGGCGCGCATGCCGAAGCCCGACGACACGGTGATGGCGTCGAGCGGCAGCTTGATCGGCGTCGGCGTCGCGGCCTGGCCGGTCGAGAGGAAGAACGAGTCGGTCGTGGCCTTCATCGGCTTGAAGCGATGGATGGCGACGGTGCCCTTGGCCGCGGTGTGCAGCTCGGCCCACAGCACGCGGCCGGTACCGATCGGCGTGCCCTGGACGGTGAAGGTCTGCTGGTAGCGGACGTAGAACTTGTCGCCGTCGTGCACGTCGCGCTTGAGGTCGATCGCCGCCCCGAGCGCGTCGAGCGCCTCGAGCATCGCCGCCGGCGGCACGCCGGCCGCCTCGGCAGAGTCCGCCAGCGAACCCTGGACGACGCCGCTCGCCGCGAGGCTGCGGGTGAACGGCATCAGGGACTGGTACTGCGCGTCCTCACCATCGCTGCCCAGCAGCCGAATCTCGTCCGGCGTGGCGGCTTTGGCAGCCGGCGCTGCAAGACAGCAGAGCAATACGAGGGCCGTACGCGGAAACAGGTTCAAGCCAGCCTCGTTGGCGGTCAGAGGGGACTGTCGCTGGTTGGTCGAGGCCTAATAGCACGGCCCACGCGGCTCACGAGTGTGATGAGGCCGTGACTTCTTCAGTCCCGCTACTGAATAGTATGCCTCGTGTCAATTTGCAGCCCGTCCGGAGTGAGTACAGAACGTGTCCATCGGTGCGGCAACGCAACATCTGCGTTCACCACGCCTTCCCGCCCGCTTCATGTGCTACAGTGGAAATTGATGTGTATACCTCTTCTGAAGCGGCGAACCCTGTTGGGGGCAGCAGTTGCGGTTGCCGTTCCGGTCCTGGCCCGGGCACAACAGCCGCAAATCCGGCATGTCGACCTCCTGATCGACTGGAAGCCTGGCCCAACCTACGCCGGCTTCTTCATTGCCCGCGAGAACGGCAGCTTCAAGCAGCGCGGCCTGGATGTGCGCATCGTCGAGGGCCACGGCGCCAACATCTCGGCCGAGATGATCGGCGCCGGCAAGGAATACTGGATCGGCTCGTCGAGCGCCTCGGCGACGGCGATCGGCCGCTCGCGCGAGCTGCCGATCCGCAGCCTGGCGGTCTACTACCGCCGCGCGCCGACCGTGCTCTACTCCCGCGCCGAGGACCGCATCGATGCGCCGCGCGACCTGATCGGCAAGCGGGTCGGCCTGGTGACGGGCAGCACGACAGTCGACGAGTACCGCGCCATGCTCGCAGCCAATCGCATCGACCGCAGCCGCATCACGGAGGTCGAGGTCGACTGGAGCCCACAGACGCTGCTCGACCGCAAGGTCGACGCGCTGCTCGACTACGAGGAGCTGGCACCGGCCGAGCTGCAGTCGCAGGGCAAGCGGATCGCGGTGATGCGGCTCGCCGACTTCGGCCTGCGCACCTACAGCCTCAACCTGATCGTCAACGAGATGGCGTATCTCACCCAGGCGCGCCAGCAGACCGCGCGCCAGATCGAGGATGCCGTCCAGGAAGGCTACCAGTTCGTGCGCGACAAGCCGGCCGAGGCGGCGGCGATCTTCGGCAAGCTCTTCCCCAATTTTTCGCCGCGCTACCTCGAGCTCGCCATGCAGATCGTGGCGCGCCAGCTCTCACCGCCGATCGGCAGCCAGACCCGGCTCGGCTGGGAGGACACGCTCAAGATCCTGTCCGGTCAGCGCCTGCTCAACCGCGCCGTCAGCGCCGAGGAAGTCGCGATTTACGACTAGCGCGCTTCGCGACGCGAAGCGCGACGGCGGGCGGCAGCGCGTGTAATCACGCGCGAGAGCCCGCGCGTGGAGCCTTACAGGCGGCGCCGATCGGGCCGGCCGGCGAAGTCGTAGCCCGCAACGAGGCGTGCGCCGTATCCGGCGTCGACCAGGTGCCGCAGCGCATCGATGACTGCAGCCGGCACGTCCTGCGCGATCTGAAAGCCCATCGCCGGGTAGACCAGGATACGGTGCATGTCGCCGACCAGCGCGAGCAGGGTCCGCTCGGGATCGGCCTCGCGGGCGAAGTAGTCGGCTACGGCGATCTCCTGGCATTGCATCACCAGCTCCGCTTCGGGCCAGACCTTGCTGCCAGTCGCGAAGCCGCGCCGCGTCATATAGGGCTTGGCCACGACCAGCAACTTTCGTGGATTGAGCCCCGCCCGTTCGGCGATGGCGCGGCCAAACACGAAGTTGTCGGCCGTGTTCTGCGCCTCCTCCTCGAGCAGGATCGCTGTCTCCGGCACGCCCTCGGCCATCGCGGCCTCGGCGAAGACGCGCGCCTCGGTGCGGGTCCAACCGGTATCGAGCAACCCGCCGCGATGGGCCAGGCCGCCGGACATGACGATCACCGGCGCGAGGCTCCTCTTCCACAAGGAAGCGGCGTGCACGGCGGCCTGCACGTCGAAGCTGCCGAGGGTCAGGATGGCATCGGCGTGGACCGGCGGATGGACCAGCCGCATATAGTCCCAGACGACGCCCAGTGGCTCGAACACGCCGAGTGTCGACCAGGGCATCAAGCTCCGACGCGGTCAGTGCTGCGGCTATGGATGCCACCGATGCGGTTGGCGATCACGATCACGACGGTGGTCAGGATCACCATGGTGAGGCTGAGGACGGCGATCGCGCCGACGTCGCCGCTCTCCTTGAGGTCGAAGATCAGGACGGACAGCACCTTGGTCTCCGACGTGAACAGGATCACCGCGGCCGAGAGCTCGCGGATCACGCCGACGAAGATGAAGCACCAGGTGGCGATCGCCGCCGAGCGCAGCAGCGGCGCGGTGATGTCCCTGAGCGTGCGCAGCCGCGTGGCGCCCAGCATGCGGCCGGCCTCCTCGAGCTCGGGATGCACCGCATGGAAGGCCGAGCCGAGCTGCTGATAGGCCGCCGGCAGCTCGATCGTCACGAAGGCGATCAGCAGGATCCATAGCGTGCCATAGAGCGTGAGCGGCGGGCGCGTGTAGGCGAGGAACAGGCCGACGCCCAGCACGATGCCAGGGATGGCGAGCGGCGCGGTGGCGAGGAAGCCCAGCAGGCGATGCCCGACCATTGCCTTGCGCGCAACGATGTAGGCGATCAGCAGCGCCAACACGCCGCCGACGGTCGCCGTCGCAGTCGCCAACAGGAAGGTGTTCTGCAACGCCGGCATGGTCGAGCTGAGCTCGACGAAGGTGAACTTCACGTTGCGCAGGGTGAAGGTCTCGGGCGTCACGATGTGGGACGAGATGCGCGAGAAGGCGGTGTTGATCAGCGCCGCATACGGCAGGAACAGCGGCATCGCCAGCACGACCATCGCCAGCCCGACCGCGGGCCAGCGCCAGGCGCCGAGCCGGATCAGGCGTGGCGCGCCGTACTTGCCGCCCAGCACGGCGTAGCCGCGGCGGCCCAGGATCGCCGACTGGCTGCGCAGCAATGCCACGGTGAGCAGCAGCAAGGGGATCGAGGTCGCGGCGGCAAGCTCGGGCTTGGGCGGGAACTGGAACAGGCTCCAGATCTTGGTGGTGAGCGTGTGGAAGCCTGCCGGGATGGCGAGGATCGCCGGTGAGCCGAACTGGTTCAGCGCCTGCAGGAAGGCGACCAGCGCGCCGGCCAGCAGCGTCGGCAGCGCGAGCGGGATGGTGATGCGCCGCGCCGTCGCCCACGTCCGCGCGCCCAGCATCGACGAGGCGTCCTCAAGCTCGCCGGGCATGCGATCCAGCGCATTGGCGACCAGGATGAAGACGTAGGGAAAGGTGTAGCAGGCTATTGCGAAGATCAGACCTGCCATTGTGTAGATATCGAAAAGCGATTCGTCGTCCGATGCGCCGCTCAACACGCGCCAGAGCTGGTTGAGCAGGCCGGAGTTGGGCGCCGCCAGCATCTCCCAGGCCACCGCGCCGACGAACGGCGGCGTCACCAGCGAGGCCATCACCAGCGTCCGCACGGTGCGGGCCAGCGGCATGTCGGTGCGCGCCACCAGCCAGCCCAGCGGCGCCGCCACCACGCAGCAGATGGCGCTCACCGAGATCGAGAGCGTGAGCGTCGCAATCAGCGGATCGACGAAGCTCGGATCGGTGAACAGCGTGACGAAGTTGCCGAGCGTCGCCTGCCCGTCCTTGGTGGCGAAAGCGTAGACCGCCAGCCAGCCGATCGGCAGTACGACCATGACTGCCAGGAGCGCCGCCACCAGAGCGAGCACCGGCTTGGAAAGATCGAAGGGTCGCGTCATACCTTGAAGTACTTGGCGTACTGCGCCTTGATCTGATCGGCCTGCTTCTCGACCGTGGCCGGATCCTCCTTGAAGGTCTTGATCGACGATAGCGCCGGCCGTCCCGCCTTGGCCTTCACCTGCCTGTTGGCCGGGTACTGGCCGCTCAGGTTGACGATGAAGCTCTGGCCCTCGGCCGACATGATCCAGCTCACCATCAGGCGCGCCGCGTTGGGATTGGGCGCGGTCTTGAACACGCCCATCGGGTTGCTGATCTGCGGCGTGCCCTCGACCGCCTGCACCACCTCGACCGGAGAGCCGCGCTCCTTGGCCATCCAGAACAGGTAGTCGCTGCCGTCGACAGCGATCGCCCGCTCGCCCGCCTCGATGCGCTTGGGCGGCTCGGTCGCCGACTGGACCTGCAGCACCTTCTGCTTGGCGAGCTTCTCGAAGTAGCTCCAGCCCAGCTCACGGGAAATCTGCTGAGTCGCCGTCATGATCGTGCCGGAGTAGCCGGGATGACCCTTCACCAGCTTGCCCGAGTACTTGGGATCGAGCAGGTCCATGAAGCCCTTGGGCGCGTCGGCCGGCGCGATCATCTTGGTGTTGTAGGCGATCGCGCTGAGATGGACGCGCTGAGTGCAGTAGAGCCCGTCGGGATCGCGCATGTCGCCCGGCAGGTCGCGGGCCATCTCCTCGGAGAGGTACGGCGCCAGCCAGCCCTCGCGCTTCCACGAGATGAAGTGCGCCGCATCGGAGCCGTTCACCACGTCGACGCGGTAGATCTTGCTCCCCATCTCCTGGCCGATGCGGTTGAAGATGCGCTCGGCGCCCGAGCGCTCGACCGCGACCTTGATGCCCGGATACTTGGCCTCGAACGCCTTGGCCATCGGCTCTGCGACCGACAGGTCCATGGCCGTGTAGTAGGTGACCTTGCCTTCCTTCTTCGCCGCCTCGACCAGCGCCGGAGTCACCGGCTCGGCCGCCGGCGCCGCCGACACCACGCGCGCGCCGAACGGCAGCAGGAGGCCGGCTTTGACGAGAGTTCGCCGCTTCATGATCACACCTTGAAGTATTTGACGTACTGCGCCTTGATCTCGTCGGCCTTGTCGGCGACGACGGCGGGCTCCTCGCGCATCGTCTTGATGTCGGAGAGCTTGCGGGTTCCCGGCTTGTCGTGCGTCTGCGGATGGGCCGAGCGCAGCCCCGCCACGTCGATGTTGAGCTGCTGCGCCTCGGCCGTCATCGACCAGGCCTGGAACAGCCGCGCGGCGTTGGGATTGGGCGCCTTGGTCATGATGCCCGACGGCCCGGTGATCAACGGCGTGCCCTCGGTCGGGTAGACGATTTCGACCGGATCGCCCTTCTCCTTCATCAGGATCAGGAGGTATTCGCCGCCGTCCACCATGACCGCCCGCTCGCCGGCCAGCATCTTCTTGGGCGGCTCGGTGCCGGATTGGACCTGCATCACCTTCTGCTTGGAAAGCTTCTCGAACCAGGGCCAGCCGAGCTCGCGGCTGAGCTGCTGCGTGGTGGTCATGATCACGCCGCTGTAGCCTGGATGCGCCTTGACCATCTTGCCCGACCATTTCGGATCGAGCAGGTCGGCGAACGACTTCGGCGCGTCCTCGGCCTTCACCAGCTTGGTGTTGTAGGCGAGCGGGCTCAGCGTCACACGCCACGAGGCGAACATGCCGTCGGCATCCTTGTGCGCATCGGGGAAGTGCTGAGCCACGTCCTCGGGCACGTAAGGAGCCAGCATCTGCTGGCGCTTCCAGATGATGAAGTGCGAGGCGTCGGAGCTGTTCACCACGTCGCAGTTGTAGATCTTGCTGGCGTATTCCTGGCCGATGCGCTGGAAGTTGCGCTCCGCGCCCGAGCGCTCGACCTTCACCGAGACACCCGGGTACTTGCCCTCGAACAGCTTGGCGACCTTCTCGCCGAGCGCCAGGTCGACCGAGGTGTACCAGGTGACCTTGCCTTCCTTCTTGGCCGCCTCGATCAGGTCTGGCGTGATCTTCTCCGCCGCGGGCGCGGATTGAGCCGAGCTTGTCCAGCCGCTCGCGGCAAATGCGGTCGCGGAACCGGCAAGTACGCGCCGGCGCGTCAGCTTCCTGGTCATCGTTCGTTTCCTCCTGTCAACGCCCGGCATCGTTCGGCCGGCAAACGCAGCCACACCTCCTGGCCCGGCGCGATGTCCTGCGCCGGCGGTGCGGTCACTCGAAGCTCGGTCTTGTCGGCGAGCGCGACCGTGTAGTCGCGCGCCGCACCGAGGAACACCTGGCGGCTGACGACGGCATGAAGCCGGTTGCCGTCCGAAGGCTCGCCTGTCGCAATCTCGATCTCGTGCTGGCGGATCGACACCGGCACCGTCTCGCCCTTGGTCAGCGTCCCGCCGGTCGTCTCGAGCGTGCTGCCGCCGATCGCGACGTGCGTGGCATCGACCGCCCTGCCGTCGAGGATGTTGCTGCCGCCGATGAAGCGCGCCACGAACACCGAGCGCGGCGCGTCGTAGATCTCCTTGGGCGTGCCGAGCTGCTCGATGCGGCCGAGGTTCATGACCGCGATCTGGTCGGCCGTGGTCATCGCCTCCGACTGGTCGTGCGTCACGTAGACCGTGGTGTAGCGGTACTGGTCGTGCAGGCGGCGGATCTCGAAGCGCAACTCCTCGCGCAGGTTGGCGTCGAGGTTGCTGAGGGGCTCATCGAGCAGCAGGGTCTCCGGCTCGACCACCAGGGCGCGGGCCAGCGACACGCGCTGCTGCTGGCCACCCGACAGCTCGCCGGGATAGCGCGCGGCCAGCGGCTCGAGCTTGGTGGTCGACAGGATCGCCTGGAGCTTGGAGGCAATGGTGGCCTTGTCCATCTTTCGAATGCGCAAGCCGTAGGCGACATTCTCCGCCACTGTCATGTGCGGCCACAGCGCATAGCTCTGGAAGATCATCGACATGTTGCGGCCTTCCGGCGGCGTCGTGCGCTGGGTGGACGACAGCGTCTTGCCGCCGACGACGATTTCGCCAGCCGAGGGCTCGATGAATCCGGCGAGCAGCCGCAACGTCGTCGTCTTGCCGCACCCCGAGGGGCCCAGCAGGCAGACGAGCTGGCCGTGCTCGATCAGCAAAGACACGTCATCTACCGCGACAGCGTCCCCATATCGCTTGCCGAGGCCCTTCAGTTCTACTGAGGCCACTTTTCCTCCCTGTGTTCACACCTTATTCAAATCCCCCCGCGCGCGCTATATTCCGGCTCATCAAAAGGAGTTTCGTATGCAGGAGCAGAAGATCCACGGCAGCCGCGAGGGAGCCGTGGGCCACGTCGTTTTCAACAATCCGGCGAAGCTGAACGCCGTCTCGCTCGACATGTGGGACGGCTTCGTCGAGCTCCTGAAAGACTATGAAAAGGATCCCGAGGTGCGCTGCGTCGTGGTGAGCGGCGCCGGCGGCAGGGCCTTCGTCTCGGGTGCCGACATCTCCAAGTTCGAGAGCGAGCGCGCCAACGCCGAGGCGCAGGTGCGCTACGACGCGATCTCCAAGCAGGGCTACGAAGGCCTCTACAATTTCCCCAAGCCGACCATCGCCAAGATCACCGGCTATTGCATCGGCGGCGGCATGAACCTGGCGTCCTGCTGCGACATGCGCTTCTGCAACGAGGGCGCGCGCTTCGGTATCCCGGCGGCCAAGCTCGGTCTCGGCTACGGCTTCCTGCGCATCGAGCGGCTGTCGCGCATCGTCGGCCTGCCGCGGGCGATGGAGTTCCTGTTCACCGCCAGGCAGTATTCCTCCAAGGAAGCCTACGAGATGGGCCTGGTGAACGGCATCGCCGCCGACGCAGAGCTCGACGCGCTGGTCGCCAAGACGACCGATGCGATCTCGCAGAACGCCCCGCTGACGATCGCCCTGGCGAAAGCCGCGGCTCGCGAAATCGCCAAGCCCGAATCTCAGCAGGATCACAAGAAGCTGGAGAAGATGGCGGTGGCGTGCTTCGACAGCGAAGACTTCAAGGAAGGCCGCCGCGCCTTCATGGAAAAGCGCAAGCTGGCATTCAAGGGACGGTAGGCTGGGAGCGCGGCACTCCAGTGCCGCTCTTCTGCTTCCACAGATGAACATGAGCGCCACTGGAGTGGCGCGCTCCCAGCAATGAGGAAACGTCAAATGGCTAAACTCCCACTCTCTCACATCAAAGTCCTCGACCTCACCGCGCATCGCGCGGGCCCGACGGCGGTGCGCCAACTCGCCGACTGGGGCGCGCAGGTGATCAAGATCGAGCCGCCCGCCGAACCCGGCAGCACCGACGCCATGGGAGGCAGCCGCCACGGCTTCGACTTTCAGAACCTTCATCGCAACAAGCAGGCGATCACGCTCAACCTCAAGAGCAAGGAAGGCCACGCGATCTTCATGAAGCTCGCGAAGAAGGCCGACGTGATCGTCGAGAACTACCGTTCGGACGTGAAGTACCGCCTCAAGGTCGACTACAAGTCGGTCAAGAAGGTGAACCCGAAGATCGTCTACGGCTCGATCGCGGGCTTCGGCCAGCACGGCCCGGACGCGGCACGTCCCGGCGTCGACCAGATCGCCCAGGGCATGGGCGGGCTGATGTCGATCACCGGCGAGCCCGGCCGCGGGCCGATGCGCGTCGGCATCCCGATCTGCGATCTGACCGCTGGCCTGCTGCTTGCCCAGGCGATCACGCTGGCGCTCTACGATCGCGAGCGCACCAAGAAGGGCCAGTGGGTCCACACCTCGCTGATCGAGGCGCAGATATTCATGCTCGACTTCCAGGCCTCGCGCTGGCTGATGAAGGGCGAGGTCCCCAAGCAGGCCGGCAACGACCATCCGACCTCGATCCCGACCGGCGTGTTCCCGACCAGCGACGGCTACATCAACATCGCCGCCTCCGGCCAGCACATGTTCAAGCGCTTCGCCGAAGCCCTCGGTTCGAAGGAGCTTCTCGAGCATCCCGAGCACGCAACGCCGCAGATTCGCTCGCAGAACCGCAAGGCGCTCAACGAGCGCATCAGCGAGGTCACCAAGACCAACACGTCGGATCACTGGATTGCCGCCCTCAACAAGGCGGGCGTGCCGTGCGGGCCGATCAATACGATCGACCGGACCTTTGCCGAGCCGCAAGTCAAGCACCTCGGCATCGCGCGCGGGATCAAGCATCCCAAGCTCGGCGAGATCAAGGTGGTCGGCAACCCGATCAACCTTACAGCCTCGCCGCAGCCCAAGAAGCTGAAGCCCACGCCGGACCTTGGCCAGCACAACAACGCCGTGCTGAAGAGCCTTGGCCTGTCGCCCAAGAAGATCAAGGAACTGCGCGCGGCGGGAGCGATCTAAAAATGGCAGCCAACGGAAAGTCCGCGCTGGTTACCGGCGCGGGCAAGAACATCGGTCGTGCCTGCGTGCTGGGTCTCGCCGAGGACGGCTTCAACGTCGCGATCAACGGCTCGAGCGATCGCGCCGCCTGCGACAAGGTCGCGAAGGAGGCCGAGACGTTCGGCGTCAAGGCGATCGTCATCATGGGCGACGTCGGCAAGGCGGCAGAATGCAAGCGGATTGCCGACGAGGCGATCAAGGCGTTCGGCGCGGTCGATGCGCTGCTGAACAACGCAGCGCTCAGGCCCAACAAGCCGTTCCTCGAGATGAGCGACGCCGACTGGAGCCGCGTGATCGACGTCGACATGAATGCCGCCGTTTGGCTCAGCCGCGCCTGCCTGCCCGGCATGATCGGCAAGCGCTGGGGCCGCATCGTCAACTTCGCCGGCATGAACGCGATCCACGGCCATGCCGGCCGCGCCCCGGTGTCGGTCGCCAAGCACGGCGTGTGGGGTCTCACCAAGGCGCTGGCAATGGAGTTCGGGCCCAACGGCATCACGACCAACACCATCTCGCCCGGCCCGATCGCGCCCGACACCGAGGAGAAGAACGCCTCGGCTTCGGCCCGCGCCCAGACCCTCGCCCGAGTCCCGCTCGGCCGCTTCGGCAAGCCGGTCGAGGTCGCCGCCGCAGCACGGCTGCTGGTCTCGGAGGCCGGCGGCTACATCAACGGCCAGATGATCGCCGTCAACGGCGGCGGCGCCACCTGAGCGACTACACGTTGGCTTCACCGCCGGCAGGCAACGGCACGCCGAGTCGCTTGGCGACGTCCATCCGCAGTTGGGGCAGCTGGCCATAGAGCCAGTCGCCGGGGCAATCGGTGGCGGTGAAGTCGCGATGGCCCTTGATCGCCGTCGGCGGGAGCTTGAGCGAATCGCACAGCGAGGCGCAGAGATCGACCAGGCTGTCCCATTGCACCGGCGCCATCTGGGCCGTCATGAAGTTGCCCTCGTTCTCGATGCCCGGGCTCTCGTTGCCACCTTCCAACTTCCCCGGGCTGTGCGGCGCGTGCGCCGACTGGATGCACTGGCCGGCCTTCACCGCATCGAGCGAGCCATGCCGACCCTCGAGCAGGAATCCACCGGTCGAATTCAGGAAGTTCTGGCCGCTGTCGAACCAGCCCCGGTTCGCCATGTGATCGTGCTGGATCTCGCGGGCCAGCGCCATCGCCCCGTCACGGGTGCGCTGCGAATGGTCCTTCGGCGGATTGGGATACGCGGCGTGATGCACGACAACCCATTTCGGCGTCGTCCGCCTGAACGGCGCGTTCTTTGGCGGTGCCGCGCCCCACTCGTCGCAGCCGATGACCGATGCGGTGAAAGCCATAGCCACCTCCCCAGGTCGAGCCATGGTCCCGCTTATCTACCGAAAAATGCACACCATCTGTGACGAATCCCACCCTACTCCGGTTTGATGGCGGCGGCCTTGATGACGGCGCTCCAGCGCGCGCCATCCTGGGCGACGAACTTCGCGAAGTCGGCGCGGCTCTCGAGCTCGACTCGCGCGCCGCGCTCGGCCCATTGCTGCTTCACCGTCTCGCTCGCCAGGACCTTCTGCACCGCGGCGTGCACGCGATCGAGAATCGGCGCGGGCGTGGCCTTGGGCGCGAACAGGCCGTCCCACGAGATCGCGCGGAAGTCGCCGGCGCCCGCCTCCTTGAAGGTCGGCACGTCGGGCAGCAGTGACTCGCGCCGCCGGCCGGCTACGGCAAGCGCCCGCAAGGTGCCGGCGCGGACGTAGCTCGCCGTCAGCCCGGCGGTCGCGAACAGGCCGGCCACCTGCCCGCCCAGCAGATCCTGCAAGGCCGGCGCGCCGCCGCGATAGGGCACGTGGTGCAGCTTGATCTTCGCCTCGGTCTGCAGGAGCTCGATCGCGAGATGCCCCACCGTCCCCAGCCCGCCCGACGCCATGTCGATCGAATCGGGTTTGGCGCGCGCCCTGTCGAGGAACTGCGCAAGGGTCGTGACGTCGAGCCGCTTGGGATTGACCAGCAGCACGGACTGCACGCGATCGATCGCCGAGATCGGCTCGAAGTCGCGCAACAGGTCGAAGCCGGGATTGGCATAGATCAGCGAGGCATAGGCATTGCCGGTGAAGCCGACCAGCATGGTGTAGCCGTCGGGCGCGGCATGCGAGACGACCGCCGCGCCGAGATTGCCGCCCGCTCCGCTCTTGTTGTCGATCACCACCGTCTGGCCGAGCTCCGCGCTCACCAGCTCGGCCACCGTGCGGGCAAAGCCGTCGCTCGGCCCGCCCGCCGGAAAGGGCATCACCCAGGTCACGGTCTTCTCCGGCCAGTCGCGGGCGCGCGCCTTTGGGGCCACGAGCAGGGCAGCAACGCCACCCAAAGCGGCACGACGATTGATCTTCATGGCCTCTACTCGAGTTGGATGTTGGCGACTTTGGCGACGCGATTCCAGCGCACGACCTCCTGATCGATGAAGCGCCCGAACTCGGCCCGACTTTCGAGCTCGACCTTGGCGCCCTGCTCCGCCCACACCTTCTTCACGTCGTC
>DASXQC010000479.1:0-4691 GCA_036493235.1 Reyranella sp. | reverse complement strand
TCACGCCCTTGGGCAGCGTGCCGCGCTTCTTCTCGACGAAGAACATCGACAGGCCGAGATGGCGCTTGCCCGGAGGCGCATCAGAGGTGCGGGCGATGACGATCAGGAAGTCGGCGCCGTCGGCAAAGGTGCACCAGTACTTGTTGCCCGAGATCAGGTAGCCGGTACCGTCCTTCTTGGCGCGGCAGGAAATGTTGGAAATGTCCGACCCGGCGTTGGGCTCGGACATCGAAAAGGCGCCGAGGAACTCGCCCTTGGCCATGCGCGGCAGGTACTTCTTGCGCTGGTCCTCGCTCATCATGTGGCTGCCGATCAGCAGGTTGCCGCGGGCGATCAGCGAGGCGACGCTCATCCAGCCGCGCGACAGCTCCTCGGTCACTAGGCAGTACTCGAAGCAGCCGAGGCCGAGGCCGCCGTACTGCTCGGGGATCAGGATGCCGAAGTAGCCGAGCTCGGCCATCTTGTCCCGCAGGTCCATCGGGATGTCGCCCTTCTCGGGATCGAGCTTGTTGGCGACCGGCAGGACCTCGTTGAGGGTGAACTCGCGCGCCTGCTCCTGGATCATGCGGCGCTCTTCGGTGATGTAGGGCATCAGGCAGCTTCCCTTTGGCGAACGAGATTGGTGCGCTTGAAGTCGATGACCTTCTCTTCGCGCTGATTGAAGCCGGTGGTGTGCCAGGTGACGATGCCGAAGCCCTTGCGGCTGTCCGACGGGCGGCGATCGAGCACCACCGATTCGGCGCGCAGCGAATCGCCTGGATAGACCGGCTGGTAATAGGAGAGCTGGTTGACGCCGAGGAAAGGCCCGCCGCCCTCGCTCAGATCCTCGACCGTCAGGCCGAACACCGTGGTGAAGACCAGCAACGGATTGGCGACGATGCCGGGATGGCCGTGCGCCCGCGCATAGGCCGCGTTGTAGTAGTGCGGATTGAAATGCAGCGTCAGGGTCGAGAACTGGGTGGTCTCCGATTCCGTGATCGTCCGGCCCCAATGGTGCTTGAACACCCGGCCGGGCTCGAAATCCTCATAGCGGTTCCCTTTGGGCACGAGCTTTGCCCGTGCCCTGAAGTTATCCGTCATGCTGTCTCCTAAGCGTCTTACTTGGTCGAGGCGCGGGCCAAGTCGCCTACATCGTCGAGGGAGTCAATACGCTCGATGGCGTCATGCAACCGCTTCGCCCCGGCCGCGCCCAGGATCGGCGTGACCAGGCTGTCGAACTTGGTCTCCAGCGCGCGGCGCTGCTTGGCAACATCGGCCCATGGAATGCCCGAGTCGTGCGAGGCTTCCAGCATCGTGCCGTCGTCGAGCTGGATCGCCAGTTCGGCCACCGAATGCGCCAGATTCGGCGCGAAGGAGATCTCCGTCTTCTCGCGCAGCGCCTTGATGCGCGGGTCCTGCGTGATTGCCGCGTTGTAGGACTCGACATTTGCCGTATCGACGCCCGTCAGCGCCATCGCCACGGTCTGGCGCAGCGAGAACTTCGCCTCCAGCCCGGTCGTCGGGTGCGGGATGTTGCATACCTTGTCGGCGCCCGGCTCGATCCTCAACACGATCTTCTTCACGCGCTCCGGCGGGAAGTTGCTCTTCAGCCGGATGTCCTTGGCGCACTCGATCGGCGAATGGGTAAGGTAGCAGCTCGCATGATGCTTGAAGAGGTTGTTGCGCAGGTGCCAGCCCTGCGGCGGCTCGGCGAGCGCCGCGTCGATCTCGAGGTGATCACTCTGTGACCGAGCGAAGCCCTGGTCGCATTCGAGCGAGTCGCCGCGCGCCGTGAAGCCCTTGGCGGCGAGGCGGGCGGCACGCAGGCCATGCTCGGAGGCGGTGCCGGCGTGCAGCGGCTTGCACATCGTGCCGAAGTTGGACTTCAGGCCGGCGGCCTGCGTCGCGGCAATGCCGAAGGCGACGGCGAGCTGCGCGTCGGTCAGGCCGAGCATACGGCCGGCCGCGGCAGTCGCGGAGAAGGAGCCGACGGTCCCGGTGACGTGGAAGCCCTTGAGATAGTGACTGGGCGCGACGAGTCGGCCGACACGGCCGGAAGTCTCGTAGCCCGCGATGAAGCTCTCGATGAACAGGCGGCCCGACGCCTTCATCTGCTCACCCAGCGCGAGCAGGGCAGGAACAACGGTCACGGTCGGATGGCCGCCCATGGCGAAGTTCACGTCGTCGTAGTCGAGCGCGTGGCTGGCCGCGCCATTGATCAGCGCGGCTGCAGACGGGACGGTCTTCTCGCTGCGACCGACCAGACTCGCGGAACCCATAGCGCCATCCTCCATCGCCTCCCGCACCAGGATGTCGGTCAATTCATCCTGCGCGCCGGCAACGGTGACGGCGAACCAGTCGAGCAGGCACTGCTTGGTGCGCTCGACGAGGTCGTCGGGGAAATCGTTCCAGGCGAGATGGGCTGCCTTCTTGGCGAGTTCGGCGGTAACGGCGACGGCCATGGGTGACCTCCCTGGGGGAAAGCGGAAGTCTATCGCTTCCGTGCCACGATGTGGAAGATGTGCCAGTGCTTCTGGTTGCCCCGCGGCGTCACGCTGTCGGCCTCCTCTTCCTCGAACATCTCGACCTCGCAACCTGCCAGCAGGGCCGTCGCCTCGTCGCGGGACAAAAAGGTGATGCCGGGCCGCCCGACCCAGCTGTCGCGCGGGCCATACCATTGGCCGCTGAAGCGGCCTCCGCTTGGCAAGGCTTCGACAATTCGTGTCCACAGATCGTGAAATCGCTCGGGCTCGCAAAGCGGCATGGCGAAACTCGAGTTCACCAGCTCGACGCCGATCGGCATCGGCACATCCTCGAAGCGCGCCTCGATCGGCGTGATGCTCCCGGAGAGGCCGCGCTCCATCAATCGACGCAGTGCCTCGGGCTCGCTGTCGACCGCCACGACTCGCCAGCCGCGTCGCAGAATTTCGACAACGTCTCTGCCGTCACCGCATCCGAGATCGACAGCAAGCGAATCACTGCGTTCGCCGAACGCATCGAGCGCAGCGATCAAGGTCCGGCGCGGCGGTCGGTCGCGCAGCTTCTCGTAGTAGGAACCCCAGCCTTGATCTTGTGACATTGCGCTCTGTGTGATCGTATCGCGCCCAACGATAAACAAAGCGTTCCGGGAGGAACATCATGAAGACGTGGGCCCTTGTCGTTGCCGCCGCGGTCGCTTTCGGCCCGATCGCCGCCCGCGCCGACATGAAAGAGCTCGAGGCCGCAGCCCAGAAGGAAGGCGAGGTCACCTGGTACGTGTCGCACTACACGTCGGAAGGGGCCGAGGAGCTGGGCGCCACCTTCACCAAGCTTTATGGCATCAAGGTCAACGTCTTCCGCACCACCGCGCAGGTCGCCTACCAGCGCGCGACGCAGGACTTCAAGGCTGGCCAGACCGAGTGCGACGTCTTCTCAACAACCGACATCGGCCACGTGCTGCGGTTCAAGGCCGAGGGCAAGCTGGTGAAGTACGTTCCGGAGAACGAGGCGAAGGCCGCCAAGGCGTTCCAGAATCTCGATCCCGACGGCTACTTCCACACGACATCGGCCGGCTTCGTCCTGCTGACCTACAACTCCTCGAAGGTAAAGCCCGAGGACGCGCCCAAGAAGTGGACCGACCTGCTCGATCCCAAGTGGAAGGGCAAGATCTCGACCGGCCATCCCGGTTTCTCGGGCTATGTCGGTACCTGGGTGCTGAGCATGAAGCTCAAATACGGTTGGGACTACTTCAAGAAACTCGAGAAGAACAAGCCGCAGATCGGCCGCTCGATCAACGACACCGTGACCGCGCTGAACGCCGGCGAACGCCAGGTCGCGGCTGGCGCCGACGGCTCGACGCTGTTCAGCGCCAACCGCGGCAACCCGCTGGCGATCGTCTATCCGGAGGACGATTCCATCCTGATCATCGCGCCAACCGGAATCCTGAAGGGCAGCAAGCACCCGAACGCCGCCAAGCTCTTCATGGAATACCTCTATTCGGTCGAGGCTTCCGAGATCGACGTCAAGCACTTCACCGTGCCGATGCGGCCCGAGGTGCAGGTGGCCAAGGGCGAGAAGCCGGTCGACCAGGTGAAGCAGTTCCATCCGACCAACGAGCAGATCGACAAGGGCATCCCCGAGGCGATCGAGGACTGGCGGGATACTTTTGGAAATTGATCGTCAGCAGCGCCTTCCTCCCTGCGCGCAGCGCGGGGAAGTGGCCCGCAGGGCCGGAGGGGTCATGAGTGACGACTCCACTGTGGCCTATGACCCCTCCGCCCGCTTCGCGGGCACCTCCCCAGCTTCGCTAGGGAGGAAAAAGAGATCATGACCGTCTCTGCGCTTCCGTCCTCAACAGCAACGGCCGCCCCGCGCTCGCGCGGCTTCGATCCAACGTGGCTGCTATGGATCGTCATCATCGCCGTGCTGCTGTTCCTGGTGGTGAGCCCGTTCGTCCATCTGCTCATCACCAGCTTCAGGTCCGAGAAGACCGGTGCTTTCACCTTCGCCAACTACGTGGCGGCCTACGGGCGCGAGCGGTACGTCCAGGCGCTTCTCAATTCGCTCCAGCTCGGCGCCTGCGCCGCGCTGCTGGCCGGTGTCTTCGCCGTGCCGCTCGCCTGGGCGGTGTCGCGCACCGACATGCCGGGCCGGGGGCTGGTGCGGACCCTGGTGCTCGCGACCTTTGTTACGCCGCCCTACACCGGCGCCGTCGCCTGGATCCTGCTGGCCGG
>DASXQC010000478.1:0-4783 GCA_036493235.1 Reyranella sp. | reverse complement strand
GACCAATCCGAACTGGGGCGGCAACTACTACAATAACAACAACATCACCGCGATGCTGAGCCTGCAGGTCAAGCTGGGCGCGCCGGCTGCTGCCCCGCCTCCGCCGCCTGCACCGATGGCCGCGGCGCCGTCGTTCATGGTCTTCTTCGACTGGGACCGCTCGAACCTGTCGCAGCAGGCGCTGAACACGATCCGCCAGGCCGCCGACCAGTTCAAGGCGACGGGTAAGGCGCGCATCACCGCGACCGGTCACGCCGACCGCTCGGGCCCGGAGGACTACAACATGGCGCTGTCGCTGCGCCGTGCAAATGCGGTCAAGGATGCACTGGTGCGCGACGGCGTGCCGGCCACGGCGATCTCGGTCATCGGCAAGGGCGAGACCCAGCCGCTGGTGCAGACCGCCGACGGCGTGCGCGAGCCGCAGAACCGCCGCGTGGAGATCGTCCTCCAATAGATGCAGTTCGGCTTCGTACACGACATGAGAAAGGCGGCCCGATGGGCCGCCTTTTTTGTGGCGGGAATGCCACACAGCCGGACAAACGACGGCAAGTAAGCGTCTGAAGCGTCACGACCGTGGTGACGCTGCGTTGTCTTCCCCGGGCGCGAGTGTGTTGCCCACGACGGGCGCGAGTGTGTTGCCCACGAAAGGAAGATCGAAGTGATCAGGAAGACTTTAACCATTGCAGCAGCCGTGATGGCGCTGCCCATCGCGGCACAAGCTCAGTCACTGCAATATCCGGGCTTCTACCTCGGCGCAGAAGGCGGTGGGAGCTGGATGTTCAACACCAACACCGGCACACCGCTCGGCACGGGAACGATCTATCCCGACATCGGTTGGGCGGCCGGTGGCATGGTCGGCTACGACTTCGTCGGCCCCAGGGTCGAACTCGAAGGAGTTTACCGCCGCAACACTGCGACCGTCGGCGCTGGTCCGTTCAATTCCTTCGGCGCGGCCAAGGATGACACGGCGATCATGGCCAACGTGCTGTACGACTTCAACGCAGGTGCCACGATCGTACCGTACATCGGCGCCGGTGCCGGCGTCGCCTTCGTGAGAAGCTCGGCGCTCGGCTTGTCGACCGACACCACGCAGTTCGCGTACCAGGCAATCGTGGGTGTCGGCTACAACATCGACCCGATGTTCCGCGTCAACCTCGACGCGCGCTACTACGGCACGACCAGCCCCAACTTTGTGAGCAACTCCTACAGCAACAACAACATCAGCGCGATGTTGAGCCTGCAGGTGAAGTTCGGCGCGCCGTCTGCACCGCCGCCCCCGCCACCGTCCGCACCGATGGCCGCGGCGCCGTCGTTCATGGTGTTCTTCGACTGGGACCGCTCGAACCTGTCGCAGCAGGCGCTGAACACGATCCGCCAGGCCTCCGACCAGTTCAAGTCCACGGGTAAGGCGCGCATCACCGCGACTGGCCATGCCGATCGCTCGGGCCCGGACGACTACAACATGGCGCTGTCGCTGCGTCGTGCGAATGCGGTCAAGGACGCTCTGGTGCGCGACGGCGTGCCGGCCACGGCGATCTCGGTCATCGGCAAGGGCGAGACCCAGCCGCTGGTGCAGACCGCCGACGGCGTGCGCGAGCCGCAGAACCGCCGCGTCGAGATCGTCCTCCAGTAGGATCGGATCCATCCGACATCGGAGAAGGCGGCCTCACTGGCCGCCTTTTTCATGTCACGACGTTGCCGTCTCCACCAGGGCGAGATAGAGCGCGAACAGAAAGCCGCCGACCGCCGGCAATACCACCGTCGAGCCGCCCTTGTGCAATGCCTCGGGGATCATGGCGTGGGTCACGAGGGCCAGGATCGCGCCGCCCGCTACCGCTTGGGCCAGCACCGCGGGCATCCCGGAGGCGTTGCTGATCAGGAGCTTGCCCAGCACCGCGGCAACGATGCCGGCCACCAGCACGGTCGACCAGATCAGGAAGATGGTGCGGTTGGAATAGCCCGCCCGACGCAGCATGGTGGCGCTCGCCGCGGCCTCAGGAATGCCGCCCAGGAACATGCCGAGGATCAGCGTCAGCGACAGGCTCTCGAAGCCTGAGAACTTGGCGCCGATCACCAGGCAGCCCGGGATCGTGTCGAGGATGTTGCCGAACACGATCGCCAGACCTGCCCCTTTGCCGGCCTTGGCCTCGTGCAGCAGCTTGTGCTCCTCGCTGCGGCTCAGATGCTCGAGGCTCTCGCTCGCGAGGTTCGCCCACACGCCGGGATCGACCTTGGCCATCCTGAGGTTGGAGACCGCGCGTACGTGGCTGAGCTTGCGCACCTGCTCGTTGAGGAACGGATCCTCGGCCAGCAGCCGGTCGAAGTCGGCCTTGTCGATCACCAGCAGATGGCTGTCGATCCTGGTGCGTACCGTCGCCATGCGCGTGCCGCCGCTCAGCAGCGCCATCTCGCCGAAAGCCTGGCCGGCGCCCAGCTCGGCCAGCGTCTGGCCGGTCTTGTCGTCCAGCACCTCGACGGCGCCGCGGGCGACGATGTAGAGCGCATCGCCAGGGTCGCCGAGGCGGAAGATCGTCTTGCCCGCGTCGACGTTGTGCTCCCGCACGCGGTCGAGCAGGGGCTCGATCTGCTCGGCCGGCAGGTGGCGCAGCAGGCCGCATTGCGACAACAGGGCGAGCTTCTCCCCCGCCTCCTTGCGCTTGCGCTTCAGCGCGTACTCCATGAAGCGCGATGGATAGCGCAGCGCCGCGCCCTTCTCCTCGAGGAACAGCGAAGCGACGTAATAGGCTACCGCGCCGACCGCGAAGCCGCCGGCAATCAGGCCCCACGCGGTGTGCACGTTGGCGCCGTGCCGGGTGAGTTCCTCCGCACCCTCGAAGCCCAGCTCGATGGCGAGGGCGGCGATCAGCGAGCCCGCCGCGAAGGCCAGGATCGAGGCGAGGAACCGCCTCGAGAAGTTCAGATAGAGCCCGAGGGCCGCGCCGATCATGACCGAGCTGGTGGTCACGAGCCCGAGCAGTCCCGCCAGCACGGCGTCCATTATGTCGACCACCGAAGATCCCCAACACGCGGCACCGCCGCCACCGGCTCGCACGATAATGTGACACCGGTCGCCTGCGCCACCGCTGTTTGGCTGCAGGGGACTGGGTTCAGTTCGATGGCAAGTTGTTCTATGGACGAATCATGAAACTGCTGCTGATCCAGGGTGCCAACATGGAGTATCTGGGCCGCCGCCAGCCCGAGCTGTACGGGACGATCACGGCCCGCGAGCTCGACGGCATGCTGCTCCAGCGTGCCCGCAAGCTCCGCGTCGCATTGGACATCTTCTACACCAACACCGAGGGTGAGGCGGTCTCGGCTATCTACAGGGCCGACCGGGCGGGGGTCGACGGCGTGCTGTTCAATCCGGCGGGCTTCCTCCATGCCGGGTACGCGCTGCGCGACTGCCTCAGGTCGATCCGCGCCCCGGCGATCGAGATCCACATGACCAACATCGAGAAGCGCGGCTACGGCTCGATCACTGCCGAGGCCGCGGTCGGCGTGATCGCGGGCATCGGCGTCGATTCCTACCGGCTCGCCCTCGAGGCCGTGGTGGCGCGGCTCAGCTAGGGGGTGCCAACGTGGTCGGCGCGTAGTCGCCGAACGTCCAGTCGAACGGCAGCGCGGCCGGGCGGCGCCAGGCGCGTTCGACCGCCACGGTCCAGCGACGCGGCTCGCCCCATTCGATCGTCGCCGTGCCCTGAACCTGCACCAGGTCGCCGGTCGCGAAGTCGACGAACAGCAGGCCGGCGCGCGGATCGCCGAGCAGGTTGCCCAGGGTGTTGAAGAACCGGTTGCCACGGAAGTCGGGCACGACCAGCGTGTCACCGCGCACTGCGACGAACCCGGGCCGTCCGCCGCGATGCGAGATGTCTAGGCCGCCGTTGCCGATGCCGGCGCGCGAGCGGCTGGCGACGAAGAAAGTGTCCGCGGTCTCGATGACGCGGCGCGCTGCATCGTCGAGCGCAGACAGCGCCTCCGTGGCTCGCAGCGCTCGCACGTGCAGTGCCGGCGTCCGGGTCTGGATGTACTGGGCGCAGTTGCCGTAGCTCTGCTCGACCGCGACGGTGATACCGTCGTCGATCGCTGCGATGCGGCCGTTCGCTCGGTTACGCCGCCGCGTCGTGAGGTCGAGGCCGAGCAGGCCGACCGGCTGGCCCGCCGCGAAGCCCCCGGCCGCCGGATCGCCCGGATCGGGCAGGGCGTCGACGCGCAAGGTCTTTGGGTCGGGCGAATGGACGAAGCCTGCCGGTCCCCACAGCATCGAGGCGACCGGCGCGCCTGCCGCGTCGAGCGTCGCGGTGAAGAGATAGGGCAGCAGCGGGAAGAAAGCACGATGCTGCTCGGGCATGAACGGACGGATCGCCGCTCGTCCAGCGCGCAGACCCGCGAGCTCCTGGGCGCGACGCTCGTCCTCGTTGAAGGAGAGGAAGCCCTCTTTGAACCCCCCGTCCGGGCTCATGACAGGCCCTGCGGCAGCTCGGGGAACTGCGCCTTTGGGTCGTACCAGGGGGCGGCGTCGGTCCGCCAGATATGGACCTGCGGCCGGTCGGTGACCGGCGTATCGAGGCAGCCCAGCCGCAGCAGCACGACGGGCTGCGCTACCCGCTCGGCCATCAGGTGTGAGCCGCAGCGCGTGCAGAAGCGGCGGAACTTGCCGGGCGAGGATTCGAAGGCGCCGAGCTGCTCCCTGCCGCGCGTCCAGCGGAACGACTCGCGCGGCACGGCGGTCACCGAGGAGAAAGCGGAGCTGTGCGTCTTGCGGCAGGTCTGGCAGTGGCAGTGG
>DASXQC010000477.1:0-8414 GCA_036493235.1 Reyranella sp. | reverse complement strand
GGGCGTCGATGTGCCGATGGAGCGGCTCGACGACATCTATTCGGGCAACTGCGGCTTCATCAAGATCGACGTCGAGGGCCATCAGCAGCCGGTGCTCGACGGCGCCATCGAGACCATCAAGCGCTACCAGCCGCGCATGCTGGTCGAGCTCGAGGAGCGCCTCTCTCCCGGTGGCCTCGGGCGCGCCCGCGCCTTCTTCGAACCGCTCGGCTATCGCGCCGTGTTCGTGTGGCAGGGCCAGCTGAAGCCGATCGACAGCTTCTCGGTCCAGACCATGCAGGATCAGTCGAACCTGCCGAGCCTCACCGCGGCATTGACCGAGCGGCAGCGATTCGGCCGCTACGTCTACAACTTCATCTTCCTGCCGCCGCACGAACCGGAGTCGACGGTCGAGAAGATGACGGAGCGACTGCGCTCCCTGACCAGCTAGGCCGCTCCACCGCGCCGACGCTCTCAACCAGATGCCGTCCGATGCGCTGCCAATCGAACCGTAGCGCGCAGGCCTCGTAAGCCTCGCGCTGGCGCCGATTGAGGGTGTCGAAGTCGTCGATCAGCGCCGCCACGCCCTCGGCCAGCGCGCGATGGCTGTCGAACAGGCCGACGCTCTGCCCGTCCTCCAGCGGCATGCCCGGCAGGGCGACGTCCATCGCCGCGATCGGCAAGCGATTGAACACATAGTCCAGGCCCTTGAGCTTGAAGCCGCCCAGCTCGTCGGGCACCAGGGCGATGCGCGCGTGCGCCATGTACGGCCGCACATCCTGGACGCGCCCAACGAAGCCGACCGACGGGAAGCGCGAGCGCAGCTCCGCGAGGTAGACCGGCGCGGTCTCGCCAACGATCTGCAGCTCGACACCGGCGGCGGCGAAGACCGGCACTGCCGCCGTCAGGAAGCGCTCGAGGCTGATGCGCTTGGGCGGCCAGTCGAAGCTGCCGATCACCACCGCGCGCCGCGGCACCGAGGCGTCGATCGTGCGCTCGGGCACGCGCGGACCGCCATAGCCCGGCGGCAGCAGGATCACCGGCTTGGGCGCGGCCTCCTCGCTGAAGGTGCGACAATCCTCCGGCGTGTTCGACGTCACGAGGTCGCTGACGGCAATCAGCTTGCGCTCGAAGCGCGCCATCCGGAGCACGTCCCAACCCTTGTGCAGCCGCCGCGCGCCGCGCGCGGCGTCGGCGATCCGGCGCGCCACGGTGAGCTCATGGTTGTGGGCGATGTAGACCATCCGCGCCGGCCGCGCGACGCGGGTCTGGTGCCGCAGCACGGCGGGCAATGCCCAGCCGGCGCAGATGCTGTCGAATACGATCGCCTCCCACGGCCGCGCCGCGAGTGCCCGCGACAGCGCCCGGCTCATCGACGCCGAGACGCCGCGCTGCGCCGCCTCGGGCAGCGCGCGGATGGTGCGCCGCCAGCGCGGCCACGACCTCTCCTCGCCAAGCCGCCACGCCAAGCCCTTGGCATCGATTGGCCGGTCCTGCTTCTCGCGGCGGCTGAGGCCGACCACGCAGAGCGACGCGCCGGCATCCCGCGCCGCGCGGATCAGGCCTTCGGAATAGATCAGCTGGCCGTTGGTGGCGGGATCGGGATCGGCCAACGTGACCCAGAGCCAATTCATACGCGATGCCATGTTCATCGACGCAGAATGTGGGCGAGAGAACGGCGAGGCGAGTGACCAAGATGAGCCCGGGCGAAAGTGCGGAACACAAAGTGACCACTGGCTGACGGCTCTTCCGCCTCGTTTCATTGCCAGTGTCGAAAAGAGACTTTCCCAGGGAGGACGCGATGTCTTTGTCGGTGCCGGCGGCGCCCATGGCTGAAGATGATCAGGCGTTGCCGGGGGAGGAAGACTTAGTGTGCGACTCTTCCGAGAGTCCCCTCACAGCGATCGAGAAGTGCCTCGACAACGGCATCGGCGCCTGTCTCGTCGTCGACGGCCGCCGCTACCTCGGCCGCATCTCGCTCGACGAGCTCGGCCTTGGCGCCCTCGGGGGCGCGCTACTGGCGCCGACGCTTGGCCAGCACCTGCGCGAGCTCGGCCGCCATCGCTCGAACGCATCGCCCACCGACATCCTGCAGCCCGATCTCGATCCGACCGGCAACCTGATCGGCATCACCGTCGACCGCTCAACGCAGCGCATACAGATCGCGCGCCCCGACATGAGCCATCGCGAGTTCCGTGCGGTGCTCGACGCGTTTCTGTCGTCTTGGATCTCGAGCAAGGGCCCGTATGTCGAGAAGTTCGAGGAAGGCTTTGCCCGCTTCGCCGGTGCGCGGCACGGCATCGCCGTCTCCAACGGCACCGTCGCGCTCCATCTCGCGCTGGTAGCGCTCGGCATCGGCCCGGGCGACGAGGTGATCGTGCCCGACCTCACCTTCGCCGCGACCATCAACGCGGTGCTCTACTGCGGCGCCACGCCGGTGATCGTCGATGTCGACGAGCGTACCTGGTGCCTGTCGCTCGCCATGGTCGAGGCCGCCTGCACGTCGCGCACCCGGGCGATCATTCCCGTGCACCTCTACGGCCGGCCCGCCGAGATGGGCCCGATCTGCGCCTTCGCCGCGTGCCGCGGCATCGCCGTGATCGAGGACTGCGCCGAGGCGCCGGGCGCGCGCTATGCCGGCCGGCCAGTCGGCCAGTTCGGCGACGTCTCGTGCTTCTCGTTCTACGCCAACAAGATCATCACGACCGGCGAAGGCGGCATGTGCATCACCAGCTCGCGCGAGCTCGCCGGCGAGCTGCGCATGCTACGCGACCACGGCATGTCCCCCGGACACGCCTACTGGCACGACCGAATCGGCTTCAACTACCGCCTCACCAACATCCAGGCAGCGATCGGCAACGCCCAGCTCGATCGCGCGTGCGAGACGCTCCGGCGCAACCACAACATCGCCGAAGCCTATCGCACGGCGCTGCATGGTATCCCGGGTGTGCGCTTCCCGCCCGACATGGACGATCTCTGCGCGCCGGTGGTGTGGCTGACCTCGGTGATGGTGCCGGCCGAGCGGCGCGACGAGCTCATGGCTGCGGCGCTCCGCGCCGACATCGAGACGCGTCCATTCTTCCATTCGCTGTCGACCCTGCCGCCCTACCAGCTCTATGCGCGGCACTGTCCGAACAGCCTCGAACTCTCCACCACCGGCGTGAACCTTCCGACGTCGCGGGCCGTTGATTCCGGAGCCATCGATCGCGTTGCTGAGGTATTTCGTAATGTCCTGGCGTGAACGGCCGCGTACTCCTGCACTTCTCTCGAGCGTCATCATCGGTGGCGGGCCCGGCGGCCTCGGACCGCTGGTATGGGCAGCCCAGCACGGCCATCTGCCGGACTGGCTCGACGACGGCGTGGCCATCGTCGAGCGCAGCAGCCGGCTCGGCGGCAGCCTCGGCCGCTACGGCATCAACTCCGATTCGCTCGGCGGTTCCTATCTCGAATGCCTCGCGCCCGAGATCATCCCCGAGGCGCTGCGCCGCATGCGCGACGAGCCGGTGACGCACGAGGTGGCGGTCTATCGCAACGCCTACCCGCCGCTGCCCCTGGTCGATCGGTACATGAGCCGCATCGGTATCGCCATGACCGAGATCCTCGCCGACCATCCGGCCTCGGCCCTGCACCTGCATACAGAAGCCCACTCGATCCACCTGCGCTCCGACGGCAGCGTCGCGGTGTTCGTCCACGATTCCGATGGCCGCGCCCGCACGCTGCTGGCGCAGTCGGCAGTGGTCGCGGTCGGCGGCCATCAGCCATGGCGCGACCAGTGCCTGCTCGGCCTGCGCTTCGCCGACTGCAAGACGCGCCTGATGCCGTCGAACGAGCTGCTGAGCCATGCCGGCCTCGCCGAGGCCAACACCATCGTCGGCATGGCGGGCGATCGAAAGATCGTCATCCTCGGCGGCTCGCACAGCGCCTATGCGGTCGCCTGGGCCCTGCTCGAGCTGCCGGCCGCAGCGCGCCTGAAGGCGGCCCAGATCGTAATCGTCCAGCGCCGCTCGCCGCGCGTGTTCTATCCCGACCGCGCGGCCGCCGACGCCGACAGCTATCCGGTGCATCCCGGCGACATCTGCCAGCGCACCCAGCGGGTCAACCGCATGGGCGGCCTGCGCGGCCATGGTCGCGACATCTGGCGGCGCATCATGGCCCGGCCCGGCTGCGAGCCCGAGACCCGCATCGCCATCGTCGATGTGGGAACGCTCGACGCCGACGCGCTGCGCACGCTCGTGGACGAGGCGGCGCTGGTCGCGCCCTGTCTCGGCTACCGATCGGCGACCCTCCCGATCATCGACCAGGCCGGCCACCGCCTCGCGCTGCGCGCCGACGCCAACGGCGACGCGGTCGGCGACGAT
Source organism: Reyranella sp. (assembly GCA_036493235.1). GTDB lineage: Bacteria > Pseudomonadota > Alphaproteobacteria > Reyranellales > Reyranellaceae > Reyranella. Next base: position 4,077 of record DASXQC010000477.1, on the reverse strand, counting down.
TGCCGCCTCGTGCTGGTCGACGGCTCGGTCTTGCCCAACGTCTACGGCATCGGTCTCGGGACGGGCTTCCGCCCCAGCTTGGGGATGGGCTGCGAGCCCAACTTCAGCGGTCAGGCCAACAGCCTGTGGCTCTACCAGAACGATATCGGCGCCACGATTTACCGCGGCATCCACGAGAAAAAAGTAGAAGTCCCGGCCGACGTCCCCTCATCTCGTCCCGCGTCCCACCGGCGTGGGACGCATCCAGTGCCGATTCCATAAGGCGTTTAGGCGATTCGTCCCACTTCCGTGCCATCACCTCTGCCCGGTTTTACCCGGGTAATATTGGGGGCACAGGAGATGGCTAGATGTGAGCTTTCAATAGGTTGTCCATGCGGCCCCGGCCGAGGAAGCTGATGTTGCCGAGCCTCGCAGGAAGGTGAACGGCGTGACCAGCGTCCGCGCATACCATATCGGCACCAGCTTGGAGACCCGCGTGGCGTTCTGCCTCTCGAGGATCGACACCGGATCCGGCCGGTCGCTCCTCGGCTTCCAGTCGGCGTGGCTGCTGCGCGGCGCTTTGCAGCGCAGCGCCTTGCCCGCCGCCAGGCGCTCCCCGGTCGAGGGGCGCTTGGCCCGTCGGCCAGCGCGGCCCCGGCGATGGCCTGATGGATCAGGTGAAGCTGCGGTCGAGATCCGCATCCAGGCCGACGACGCCCATGGGACCGGTCGAGCGGCTACTGCGCCGTCTGGGATTGAATCTTCTTCTCCATCTCCTGCTTCAAGGCGTCGAGGTTGAAGCTCGCACCCTTCTGCATGGGCGGGAAATCGATGAACGTCTGCGCATACTCGGCGACCTTGTCCTTGACGAAGACAAAGCGCCAGAATTCGTAGGCGTACCAGTTGTAGTAGTTGATCGACGTCGTGAGTCCTGTCCGCTCGAACGGATCGAGGCGCAGATTCACCAGGATCGGCCAGTTGGGCTTGACCGTCCCGCCGAGCCAACCGCTCGGCTGGTCGATGAAACGGTATTTGAAGTCGTCGATGCGCACGGCGCCCAGCGCCGTCTCGGCGAAGTAGAAGATTTCGTGCCGCTTCGACGGCCCCTTGCCGGTGATCAGGTCGGTCTGGTCATAGCCGTCGAGATGCACCTTGTAGGTACGGTCGCCCAGTTGCTTGCCCTTCTTGAGGTCCTCGACGATGTTCGGGTTGCCGGCTGCCGCCACCAGCGTGGGGAACCAGTCGAGGCCGGAAACGATCTGGTTCTCGACCTTGCCGGCCGGAACCTTGCCCGGCCAACGGACGATCGCAGGCGCGCGGAAACCACCCTCCATGACCGTCCCCTTGCCGCCCGCGAAAGGCGTCTGGCCGCCATCTGGCCAGGTGAAGTTCTCAGCCCCGTTGTCGGTCGAGAAGGCGATGATGGTGTTGCTTTCGAGATTGTTGTCCTTCAGGTACTTCGTGACGGCGCCGACGATGTCATCAAGTTGCGCCATCCCGGCCTCCTGGATGGTCCAGCCGTTCTCGGGCGTGCGCATCTTCTCGTACTTGTCCGAGAGATGCGTCACGACATGCATGCGGGTCGGATTGAGCCAGAGGAAGAACGACTTTCCGTCCTGCCGCGATTTGTCGACGAACTTGAACGCGTTCGAGAGGATCTCGTCGTCGACCGTCTCCATGCGCTTGGGGCAGAGCTCACCCGCGTCCTCGATCTTCTGCTTTCCGACCTTGCCCCAGCGCGGGTCGGCCGTCGCATCGTCGGCCGTCGTCGCCCACGAATGAAGCATGTTGCGCGGGCCGACGGTCGCCTTGAGCGACGACGGGTAGTTGGGATGGCACGGATCCTCCATCGCATCGAGGTGATAGAGATAACCGTAGAATTCGTCGAAGCCGTGCACCGTCGGCAGATACTGGTTCAGGTCGCCAAGATGATTCTTGCCGAATTGCCCGGTGGCATAACCCATCGTCTTGAGCACGGTGGCGATGGTCGGCGCCTCGTCGGGCATACCCTGCTTCGCGCCCGCCTGGCCGACGGTCGTCATGCCCGTGCGGATCGGCAACTGGCCGGTGATGAAGTTCGCCCTGCCGGCCGTGCAACTGGCTTCGGCGTAGTAGTCGGTAAAACGCATTCCCTCGCCGGCCAGCCTGTCGAGATTGGGCGTCCGGCCGGCCATCATCCCCTGATTGTACACGCCGATATTGGACCAGCCGATATCGTCGCCCATGATGAAAATGATGTTGGGCTTTGCATTGGCCGGCTGGGAGTGGGCCGCCGGCGCGGTGGCCGCCGCGCAAATCGACACCAGTCCGACGCAGCCCATGAGACGCAAAGATTCTTTGGTCAACATCGCGGCCTCCCTGCCAGGCTGCATCGACGGTAAGTCGCATATCAATGCGTCTCAACAACCAGTTCGATGCGCCGAGCGCATCGACCGTGACAAAGATCAACGCAGCTCGCCGCTGCCTACAATAACCTCCTGTTATGGACGTCAATGTCAGGCTCTTGCGCTATGCGCTAACCTTGGCACGTCATCGCCATTTCGGACGGGCGGCCCGCGCCCTCGATATCAGCCAACCCGCGTTGAGCCGGGGCATTGCGACTCTCGAACGGGACTTTGGCGTCCGTGTTTTCGAACGGTCCCGGCGCGACGTGACCGCCACGCGGGCGGGCGAGGATGTGCTCAAGATGGCCGACGAGCTCATCGCCAAAATCGATGCATTTTCCAGTCGGCTCAACCTCGTGCGCGATGGCCGAGTCACCAGATTGCGCATCGCTTCCAGTGCCTACATTCATGACATCGCCGTAAGGCCTGCCGCAGCTCACATGGTGAAAGCCCACCCATCCGTCCGCCTCGAGCTGCTGGAACGCGAATGGTTTGGCACTCTCGAGAGCCTCATGGCGAACCGCGCGGATTTCGCGATCATGGACCCCTCGGTGTTGGTCGGTATGCCGACGATGCGAGTCGAGTCGCTCGGCAAGTTGATGCCTTCGTACATCTGCCGTGCGGGCCATCCCCTGGTGGGTCGCCATCCTTTGAGGGCAGATGATGTGCGGCAGTTCCCTTTCGCGATGATGGCACTGCCGTCTGCCCGTGCCGGACTCTTCGATGACCTGGATTCCGGAAGCTCAACCGACGCTGGTACCGACAGCATCATGCCGTCGATCGCCGTGTCGTCTTGCCGGACGATATTCGAGATCGTGGCCGCGTCGGACGCGATCACCGTAGGTCATCGCAGCCAGGTCTCAAGCGAGATCACAGCGGGACGCCTGGCACTTCTCGATTTGCCCTTCAAGAAGAAGAACCGGATCGAGTTCGCCATCGTCTACAGGCGCGAGTACACGCTGCCGCCCGTCGCACGCACTTTCATCGGCCTGATCCGCAGCGGCTTTCGAGCGATCGAAATGATGGACGTCTAGAACATATTTCCAGGCGATCTCAGGCCCACAGCCGGCGGGTGGCGATGTCGGCACCCTCGCGGGCCGCCCTTAGCTTGGCCCACACCACGTCATTGGCGACCAGCTCGTAACCGGCGAAGGTGCCAAAGCCGCAGTCGCAGGAGGCGATCACCCGTTCGCGGTCGCCCACGGCCGCGACGGCCTCGCAGATGCGGTTGGCCACCACTTCGGGATGCTCGACGAAGTTGGTCGTGGTGTCGATCACGCCGGGGAGCAGCATGAATTCCGACGGCAGCTTCGAGTTCTTGAAGGCGGCGTATTCGTGCTGGTGCCGCGGGTTGGCAAACTCGATCGAGAGAGCGCCGACCTTGGCCGAGTAGAGCACCGGCAGGATCTCGCGCATCGGGATGTCGTGCGTGTGCGGGCCCTCGTTGTTGCCCCAGCAGCAATGCAGCCTAACGCGCTCGCGCGGAATGCCAGCCAGCGCCTCGTTGAGCGCCGCGACATGCATTTCGGCGATCGCGACGAACTCCTGGTTGGTCTTGTCCTGGAACAGCACGGTGCGCTCCAGCGCCAGGTCGGGCGCGTCGATCTGCAGGATGAAGTCGCGTGCGATCAGCTCGTATTCCTTCTTCATCTCGCGAGCGAGTGCGAAGACGTAGGCCTCGTGCGTATCGTAGTGCGCGTTGAGCATGGTGGTG
>DASXQC010000476.1:0-2023 GCA_036493235.1 Reyranella sp. | reverse complement strand
ACGCAGGCATTCACGCCAGCCTGGCTGAGCTCCATGCCGCGCGCATCGACTCGCTTGAAGGTCGTGAGATAGGCCAGCAGCGCGCCGTCGCCGCAGCCGACGTCGAGCGCGCGGCCGCCCGGCTCGACCATGTCGGCGATCAGCTGCAGGTCGACGCGAATCGGAGCGGTGCTCATTTCAATCCTCGCGCAGATGCGGCGCCCTGCAGGAAGCCCTGTAGCGTGCGGAACATCTCGGGCTCGTCGAGCAGGAAGGCGTCGTGGCCCTTGTCGGTCTCGACCTCGACGAACGAGACGTTGGCGGCGGCGGCGTTCAGCGCATGCACGATCGCGCGGTTCTCGCGCGTCGGAAACAGCCAGTCCGAGGTGAAGGAAATCGAGCAGAAGCGCGTCGCCGTGCCCTTGAAGGCGTTGGCCAGCACCCCGCCATGCTGGGCCGCGAGGTCGAAGTAATCCATCGCGCGGGTGATGTAGAGATAGCTGTTGGCGTCGAACCGGTCGACGAAGGTCGAGCCCTGATGGCGCAGGTAGCTTTCGACCTGGAAGTCGGCGTCGAAGCCGAAGCCCAGCGCATTGCGATCTTGCAGGTTGCGCCCGAACTTGCGCTGCAGCGCCAGTTCCGAGAGGTAGGTGATGTGCGCGGTCATGCGCGCGACCGCAAGCCCGCGCTCGGGCACGGTGCTGTGGAGGCGATAGTCACCGGCCTTCCATTCGGGATCGGCCATGATCGCCTGCCGACCGACCTCGTGGAACGCGATGTTCTGCGCCGAATGGCGCGCGGCGCAAGCGATCGGCACGGCGGAGAAGACCCGCTTGGGGAAGCTCGCCGCCCATTGCAGGACCTGCATGCCGCCCATCGAGCCGCCGATGACGCAGAACAGGTCAGGGATGCCGAGATGGTCGAGCAAGGCAGCCTGTGCCCGCACCATGTCGCCGATCGTGACCACCGGGAAGCGCAGGTTCCACGGCTGGCCGGTGCCGGGGTCCTTCGCCAGCGGGCCAGTCGTGCCCATGCAGCCGCCCAGCACGTTGCTGCAAATAATGTAGTAGCGCGCGGGATCGAGCACCTTGCCCGCCCCGACCAGGCTCTCCCACCAGCCTTCACGGCCCGTGACCGGATGCTTCTCGGCGACGAACTGGTCGCCCGTCAGGGCGTGGCAGACCAGGACGGCGTTCGACTTGTCTGCATTGAGCGTCCCGTAGGTCTGGTACGCCACGCGATAGGGGCCCAGTTCGACTCCGCAATCGAGTCGCAGCGGTCTGTCGCTTCCCAAGACCGCGTGGCGGCATTGGGCGAGTGCCTTGCGTTCGGCTTCGGTCAGGTCCTCGAGCACGTTCCGCTCCAACGAAAAGCCCCCGACCTGAAGGGCGGGGGCTTTTTCGAGCGCTCCGACCTTTTAGCGGGATTAACGTGGCCGCAAGCCGATCGGCTCAAATTCCACGGAGCGTTGCGCTCGGCCGGTTCTATACGGGCGAAGTGCCGCGAGTGCAAGCGCCGCGCTGGTTTGCCTTTACGGCCTGCCACCCGGCGTAGTATCCCGCACCGCTCCATGGACGCCCCCAAACTCAACGCGTTGCGGCAGGAAATCGACGCCATCGATGGCGACCTGCATGGCCTGATTCGCCGCCGCGCCGAGCTCGTGGGCGAGATCAGCGCGGCCAAGCCCGACGGCGGCCTGTCGCTCAGGCCCGGCCGTGAAGCACAGATCATGCGCAAGCGACTGGGGACCCACGACGGCCGCTTTCCTGCCGCCGCGGTCTATCGCATGTGGCGCGAGATGATGAGCGCCTTCGCGCTGATGCAGACGCCGGCGCTCAAGGTCGCGGTGTGTCGACCGGCCGACCAGCCGGGCTACTGGGATCTCGCGCGCGATCACTTCGGCTGCCAGGTGCCGATGGTCGGTTATGAATCGCCGGCGCAGGGGCCGGCCGAGGTGCGCGCCAATCCGACGACCATCGGCGTCGTTCCGGCACCGATCGACTCCGATACCGCGCCGTGGTGGCCATTGCTGAGCGGCGGCGAT
>DASXQC010000475.1:0-9143 GCA_036493235.1 Reyranella sp. | reverse complement strand
GAAGCCCTGCAGGTCGGCGAAGCCGGGATGGGCGCCGATCGAGACGCCGTTCTCCTTGCACAGCCGCACGGTGTCCATCATCACCATCGGGTCGCTGGCATGGAAGCCGCAGGCGACGTTGGCCGAGCGCACGATCTTCAGGACCTCGTTGTCGTTGCCCATCACCCACGGGCCGAAGCTCTCGCCGAGATCGGAGTTGATGTTGACCATTCCGGTGTTCGTGCCTGCAGCCATGGCGAGACTCCCTCGTTCGATGCCGCTATCCTAGCAGACGTGAGCGTACGGTACCTCTCCTGCGGCGACACCGCCTTTTCCGTCGAATTCGGCAACGAAATCTCGCCCCAGATCAACGGCCAGGTGATGGCGCTCCACGCGGCGGTCGGCCAGGCCAAGGCCGACGGCGGCCTCACTGGCCTGGTCGAGACCGTCCCCAGCATGCGGGCGCTGATGGTCTGCTACGACCCGCTCTCGACCACGCGGCGCGCGCTCGAGCCGCAGATCGACGCCCTGATCGCACGCGGGCTGGCGACCGATGCGGCAAGCCGCAAGGTGCGCATCCCGTGCTGCTACGACGATCCGGAGTTCGCGCCCGACACGGCCGAAGTTGCCGAGCGCACGAAGAAAACGCCTGAGCAGGTGATCACGGCGCACCTCGGTTCGGCGTTCAAGGTTTACGTGCTGGGCTTTATGCCGGGCCTCGCCTACATCGCCGGCCTCGAGCCGTCGCTCTACCTGCCGCGCCGCACCCAGCCGCGCGTGCGCCTGCCGCGCTCGACCGTTGCGATCGCGATGGACATGACGACGATCTATCCCTTCGAGAGCCCCGGCGGCTGGCACCTGATCGGCCGCACGCCGCTCCGGATGTTCGATCAGCGCCGCGAGCAACCTGTATTTCTGGCGCCGGGGGATTCGCTCACCTTCGAGCGGATCAGCCGCACCGAGTACGACGCGATCGCGCAGAAGGTCGAAGCCGGCACGCTCGATTGGTCGGAGCTGATCGAGTCATGAGCGCGCTCAAGGTCGTCCGTGCCGGCCTATTCGACACCGTCCAGGACCTCGGCCGCATCGGTTTCATGGCGCTCGGCATGCCGACCGCCGGCGCGATGGACCGTATCGGCCTCACGCTCGCCAATGCGCTCGCCGGCAATCCCGCGAACACCGCGGGCCTCGAGATTGGCGTGATGGGACCGGACCTGTTGGTCGAAGCCGAGTCGGTGCGCATCGCCCTCGTCGGCCCCTTGTCGCCGTCGTTGATCGAAGGTGACGACGCGCCGCCCAGGCGCCTCGACTCGGATCGCTCTCATCTGCTGAAGCGCGGCCAGGTCCTGCGCGTCGGCATGGTCGAGGGCTCGAGCACCGCCTATCTCGCGGTCGCCGGCGGCTTCGACATCCATCCGTTCATGGGCAGCCTCTCGACTTATGCCCGCGCCGGCATCGGTGGCTTCGACGGTCGCAAGCTTGCCGTGGACGACCTCCTGCCGCTCAAGCGCGACAGCGTGTCGGCAGGCGACGAGCGCAAGCTCGGCGGGCCGTTCGACTATGGCACCGGGCCGATCCGTGTGATCTGGGGGCCGCAGGAAGACTATTTCAGCGAGGCCGGGCGGCAGACGTTCGTGTCGTCGGCGTACACGGTCTCGAAGGAAGCCGATCGCATGGGCATCCGCTTCGAAGGCCCGATCATCGAGCACTCAAAGGGTGCCGACATCATCTCCGACGGCATCGGTCCGGGCGCCATCCAGGTGCCGGGCGCGGGTTTGCCGATCGTGCTGCTGGGCGACCGCCAGACCGTCGGCGGCTATTCGAAGATCGCGACCGTCGCTTCGGTCGACCTGCCGCGGCTCGGCCGTCTGCTGCCGGGCCGCACGGTACGCTTTGCGGCAATCACCGTCGAAGAAGCCGAGAGCCTGCGCCACGAACAGGAGACGCGGCTTCAACGCGCCATCGCCGGCTTCCAGGCCGCGCGCCCGCCGGGGGGCATCGACCTCGCGCGCCTCTACGAAGAGAACCTGATCGACGGAATCGTCTACGAGCGCGACGCGGTGGTCTAGTTACCCGTCGTGCGCCCTGCGGAGGACGGGCTCGCCGCGAGCTCGACGCTGCCGTGCCGGGTGTCCGGGCCATCGGTAACGAGTCCATAGAACTGCCAGACCGCCACCGCGATCAGGACGACCACGATGGGAATGCAGATGTCGAACGACTTTTCATTCATCGGGGGGAACCACGCGGATGCCTGCCCGCAGACAACGCCGAAGGCGCGGGAAGGTGGCGGCGATGAGATCGCCGATACAACTTTCCGGCGGTCGGCCCCTATCGTCGATATGTGAACGACACATCTGTCGCGCGACGTTCATCTACGAGCCCGGCGCGGCTAGTTTCTGACCCGAGCCTCATGAATGAAGGTGTCGATGTCGGCGTCCGAGGCCACCTGTCCCGCGGACAGGCAATGCGTAGCCTGGAGAACCCATCGATAGGCCGTCGAGGACGAAGGTCCGACCTTGCGAATGCCGATACAGGATTGATTCGCCGCACTCTTGAACGTCACCATGTCGACATCGCCACGGTGAACCGGTCCCGACATGCCCGTGCTGCGCTGGGCTGCGGCAACTTGAGAATGTCCTCGGCAAGCGCAATGGGACGAACCCCTCCGCACGTACCCATGGTCGCTGTCAGGATGTAGTAGAGCCTGGCCTTGCCGGTGGTGCCGGCAGCCGTCCAGGCCTGAAAGGTGCCGCCGCCGTTGCCGCCGGCGATTGCCACGGTCGCCGCATAGGGGCTTGTCGTCCGACATTAGAAATCTGCCGGAACGACGATGCGCGATGCAGCACAGTCGAGGTAGCTCCACGCTTGGGCCGCTGCGTCGGCGCCGAGGCTTGCCAGTGCCAGGGCGGCGAAAACGCCCAACCTCATCCCTGCCGACCCTTCAACGAGGTGGCTTCGTCCTCGCGCGCGACCATGGCGTCGAACGACAGCCGCCCCGGGCCGCTCACATAGAGCGACAGCAGGCCGCCGGCGATCGCGGCGTTCTTGAGGAAGTGGAACATCTGCGCGTGGTCGTTGAAGTTAGCGTGGAACAGCAGCGCCGTGACCACGCAGAAGCCGGCCAGCGTCAGGCAGGTGAACCGGGTGCGATAACCGGCGATGATCAGGATCGCACCCGCCAGCTCGATGAAGATGGCGATCGGCAACAGGCTACCGATCACGCCGTTGCGCGTCAGGAAGATCGCGGTTTCGTCATATCCCTGCATCTGGCCGATGCCGGACCACAGGAACAGGCTGCCCAGAAGGAACCGCGCCACGAGGAGGACGCTGCTTTCGCCGGTTTCGTCCATCGGTCGTCTCCCCCGCCTTGGACCGGGTACAGTATAGCCGATGCCGCCCCGCGTTGGTACGAACGAAGCTGTCGGAGGGAGTGAAACAACATGAGCTGGCAACCCGAACTCGACGAGCTGCGCCGTCGCCAAGCGATGACCAAAGAGATGGGTGGTGCAGACAAGGTGAAGCGCCAGCATGACGGCGGCAGGCTCACCGTGCGCGAGCGCATCGAGCGGCTGGTCGACAAGGAAAGCTTCCGCGAGATCGGCAGCATCGCCGGCAAGGCCGACTACGACGGCAAGAACGACCTGGTGCACCTGATGCCGGCCAACGCCGTGATGGGCCGGGCGAAGATCGACGGCCGGCACGTCGCCGTGACGGGCGACGACTTCACCGTGCGCGGCGGCTCGGCCGACGCCACGATCAAGGAGAAGGACCTCTTCATCGAGCGCTACGCCAACCAGTTCCGCGTGCCGCTGATCCGCATGATCGAAGGCTCGGGCGGCGGCGGCTCGGTGAAGACGATCGAGACCACCGGCCGCGCCAACGTGCCGGGCGTGCGTGGCTGGGAGATGGTGGTCAACAACATGGGCACCATCCCGACCGTGGGCCTGGGCCTCGGCTCGGTCGCCGGCCTCGGCGCCGCACGGCTCGCCGCGACGCACTACTCGGTGATGGTGAAGGAGATCTCGGCGATGTTCGTCGCCGGTCCGCCGGTCGTGAATCGCCTGAGCCCGCGGCAGTTCGACAAGCAGGAGCTCGGCGGCTGGGAGATCCAGCTGCGCGCCGGGGCGATCGACGAGGCGGCCGACAGCGAGGACGAGGCGTTCTCCTACGCCCGCCGCTTCCTGTCCTACATGCCCTCGTCGGTCTACGACGTGCCGGCGCGAGGGGCCATCACCGACGATCCGAACCGGCGCGAAGAATCGCTGTTCGACGTGATCCCGCGCGACACCCGCAAGGTCTATCGCATCCGGCCGATCATCGAGAAGGTGGTCGACCAGGGCAGCTTCTTCGAGATGGGCAAGCTCTACGGCCGCTCGGTGGTGACCGGTTTCGCCCGCGTCGACGGCTGGCCGATCGCGGTAATGGCGAGCGATCCGATGTTCTACGGCGGCGGCTGGACGGCCGACGCCTGCCAAAAGGTCGAGCGCTTCGTCGACACCGCGCAGACCTTCCATCTGCCGGTGGTTTACTTCTGCGACTGTCCCGGCTTCCTGATCGGGCTCGAGGCCGAGAAGAGCGGCGTGATCCGCCAGGGCGTGCGGGCCATGTCGGCGATGTTCCAGACCACTGTGCCGTGGTGCAGCTTCATCATCCGCAACGCATTCGGCGTGGCCGGCGCGGCGCACCAGAACGGCGGGCGGCTCAACTGGCGCTATGCCTGGCCCTCGGGCCGCTGGGGCTCGCTGCCGCTCGAAGGCGGCATCGAGGCCGCCTATCGCGCCGACCTCGACGCCGCGGACGACCGCAAGGCCAAGATGGACGAGATCGAGGATCGGCTGAACAAGCTGCGTTCACCCTTCCGCAGCGCCGAGAGCTTCTGGATCGAGGAGATCATCGACCCGCGCGACACCCGCAAGATCCTGTGCGAGTTCGTGGACGTCGCGGCGCCGGTGCGCGGCACGGGGCCGAGCACTCACTGGATGAGGCCTTAGCGCCAGGAGTATCCCTCGACGCGGGGCACTGTCCCGCACAGGGGATCGAAGGGGTGGTCGTTCACGTAGTCGTTGGGCGCCACCACGATGGCCTGCCCGGGCGCGCTGTGCAGCAGGACGCTCAGGGCGGGATACGTCCACTCCTGGGCGAACATGCGGTAGGGCCATCGATCGAGCGGCAGGTCCTTGGCCGACACGATGCCGGTGTGGCCGGTCACCACGCTGCGGAACCAGGCAAGGTAGTCGACCCATTGCCGGGTCAGCCAGATCTCCGGGATGGCGCCGCCCAGCACCAGCAGCAGCATCGCGGTCGAAAGCCGCCGCCCCGCGCTCGGCTCATGCAGCACCGCCAGGAGGCGTAGCCGCTTGGGCAACGCGACATGGGCCCAGGAGAGAAGCATCAGCAGCGTGAGCAACCCGCCGGCCGCCGTGCGCGCAACGTAGTGCGATGGCGGGAACAGCAACGTGCCGGAGTGGACCTCGCGCAGCCACGGCGAGACGATCAGCAAGACTGCCATCAGCGCTGCCGGAAGGAGCACGCCGCGGCTGCGGAGCCAGCTCGGGTACACCAGGCCGACGACGCCGATCATCGCCAGTGCGGCCGAAGAAAGGACGAATTGCAGGTTCTGCCAGAAGTCGAAGGCCGCCTCGCGCACCAGCACGAAGTGCGGATGGTCCCAGTACTGGAAGGCCGAGTTGATCGACACGGCCGAGGCGCCGAAGAAGGCAAGGGCTGCCATGAACGACAGCATGCGGCCGGCGGGATCGCGCTGCCCGCGCCGCGACCACAGCACGACGGCTGCCGTGACCAGGCCGAGATAGATCATGACCTCGTAGGAGGAGATGGCGACCAGGCCGAACGCCAGCATCATCGCGCCATCGCACACACCATCGCGTCGCGTCAGCGCGATCGCGAAAGTGGCGGCGACCAGGGCATAAGTGATGTTGTGCTCGCCGATAATGAAGAACGACGTCGACAGGTACACCGTACCGACCGTGGCGATCATCGCCGCCAACAGCGTGCCGTTGCCGCGGACGCGGGCGAGCGCCAGGTGATAGAGCGCGGCCGGCACCGCGAACAGCGTCGCCGAGAACACCATCGCCAGCAGATGCACGTCGCGCACGCCGGCCCTCGCCAGCAGCACGGTCGGCACCTCCGTCAGCCAGGCGATGTACGCGCGGGACGGATAGAAATCGTGAAAGCTGCCACTCTCCAGCATGTTGGCAAGAAACGACGCGCCGTCCCAGAACAGGCTGCGGCAGGTCAAGGTGCCGGCCAGCACCTGAACCCACAGCAGCAGCACGGTGATGCGATAGGGAACGCCCGTGTCCATGTTCGATGGGCCCATGGTCACTTGCGCCAGTAGAACCGGCCGAGATTGGGCAGCTCCTGCGGCGGGTACGGCACCCAGTCGGTGAAGTCCCGCGGCGGCGCCAGCACGCCGTCGCTGGACTTGCTGCGCAACAGCAGGCTCTGGCTGGTCAGCACCCAGTTCTCGACCAGCAGCGAATCAGGCCGCCGGCCGATCGGTGTGTCCTCGATCGGAATGATCCCGGAGCGCATCTGCACGCTGGCATGCATGGCATCGATATATCCGACCCAGCTCTGGGTCAGGAACAGATCGGCAGGCAGGCCCGCGACCAGCATCAGCAGGGCGAAGCCGAGGAAACGGCTCGACGCGTCCGGTGCACGCAGCACGACCATCGTGCGCAGCCGGGCGGCGAGCTTGGAGCGCCAGGTCACGATCAGCAGGATCATCGAGCCGATGATCAGTCCGCTCACCGTGCGCGCGACGTACTGCGACTTGGCGAGCGGGCGGACCAGGCCGTCGCTCAGCGCCAGCAGCGGCGAGAGCGCGAGCAGCGCCAGGAACACGCCGCCGCAGACATACGGCAGGCGGCGGTTCAATGCCTCGGGCTTCAGCAGCGCCCAACCGATCACGACCAGCGCCGCCACCAGCACCAGGTCGAACTGCAGGTTCTGCCAGAAGTCGGCCGCCATCATCCAGGTCTCCACCAGATGCTCGGGCGAATGCGGGTGCTTCACCGAGTTCAGCGCGACCATCATGCCCATGATCATGAAGACGGCCGACACCAGGTAGAGCACCGACGGCCCAGCGGGCCGGCCGCGGGCCCGCCACACCTTCCCCAGCATGACGCAGCAGAGCAGCGGCCCGAGATAGAGCATGGTCTCGTAGGTGCGGATCGCCAGCAGCGAGAGCAGCACCAGCACGATCGCATCGGGCCAGGTCAGGCGGTCCGCGGTGCCAAGGCGGACGGCGATCAGGATGGTGACCGCGTAGAGCGTGTTGTACTCGCCGACGATGAAGAACGAGGTGGTCATGAACACGATGGCGATCGCGGCAATCACCACCGCGAGCAGCACCGCGTCATCCTTCGCCCGGTGCAGGGCCAGCGTGTAGAAGACGGTCGGCAGGGCGAACAGGCCGAACGACAGCAGGCGGGCCAGCAGGTGCAGGTCGGTGACGCCCAGGGTGACCGCGGTCATGACCGGGATCTGGCCCAGGATCATGGCGAAGACCCGCGGCAGGTAGAAGTCGAAGAACGCCTCCTGGCGCACGATACGCACCAGGAAATTCGCGCCATCGACGAAGAGACCGCGGGACGTCCAGCTGTGCCAGAGAGCGAGCGCCCAGATGATCGCGACGGTCGCCCGATATGCCGTGGTTCTGGAGATCATGCCGCAAAATCGGCCTGTACAGGACGGGTCGCGGCCAGACAAGCCGACAGGCCTTGCAGCGTCAATACGGCGCTGTTAGCAACCCTCCCAAGATGCTGACTTGGGAAAAGGTCGACGCGCTTTCGGGCTGGTTCGGCTTCCATTCTTACGCGCTGTGGCGCAGCCTGCTCGACTTCCAGAAGGCGCGGGACATCCGCGGCGACCTGTTCGAAATCGGCGTCTGGCGCGGCCGCTCGGCCTCGGTGCTGGCCAATTACCGCAAGGGCGACGAGAAGCTCTATCTCTGCGACCTGCGCCTCGACGAGCCGGCGGTGCATAAGTCGATTCGCTCCACGGGCATCGAACCGGCCAACCTGGTGCCGCTGTCAGGACCGTCGGCCGACCTGCCGGCCAAGCTCGACCTCAAGGCGATGCACCAGACGGTGCGCTGGTTCCACATCGACGGCGAGCACACCGGCACCGCGGTCTATCGCGAGCTCGAATTCGCCAACCGCATCGTCAACACCGAGGGCATCGTCGTGGTCGACGATTTCTTTTCGCCCCGCTACCCGGCCAACACCACGGAAGTGGTGCGCTACATGGAGAAGAACCCTTTCCATTTCCGCCTGCTCGCGGTCGGCTTCAACAAGGGCTATCTGTGCCGGCCCGAGAGCCTGCCACGCTACATGGACTTCATGGCCTCCGGCATGTCGGCGGCGCTGCTGTCCTACGGCGCCAAGACCACGATCTTCAAGACCACAGGCCCGTGGGACACCGACGCCGTGGGCATCACCGACTTCGTCGAGGATGCCGGCGCCATCGCCGGCCCGGATAACGAGCCGCAGCGCTGGCACATGATGCGCAGCCGCCATGTCTGGTCGCCGTGGCGCCACCTGCAGAACGGCTGGCGCATGGTCAGGTCGACGTTGAAGGCTTAAGGCGGGGGCGCATGGCCAAGCAGACCCTGCTCCAGCGCCTGGGCTTTGCCCGGCGCGCGGAAGATCCCTTCGCGGTCTTTCTCGCGCCCGCCGCGCACGCCATCAACCAGGCGCGCCAGTCGCATCTTGCGGGCCTCGGCCTCGATCTTGCGAACAAGCGCGTGCTCGAGGTCGGCGCCGGCATCGGGCTGCACACGCCGTTCTTCCTCGAGCGCGGCTGCGAGGTGACGGTGACGGATGGACGACCGGAGAACGTCGCCGAGATCGGCCGCCGCGTGCCAGGTGCGAAATCGGCGCTGGTCGATCTCGAGCTCGACCGGCCGATCGAGCTCGGCCGCTTCGATCTCGTCTATTGCTACGGCCTGCTCTATCACCTGGCCAATCCCGAGCGCGCACTCGGCCGGCTGGCGGATGTGTGCGACGGCCAGCTCTTGCTGGAAACTGCCGTCTCGCCCGGCACGCATGACGAGCTCCTGCTGGTGCGCGATCCGGATGCCGTCAACCAGGCGGTCTCCGGCATCGGCTGCCGGCCAACGCGGCTCTGGGTGCTCAATC
>DASXQC010000474.1:0-2654 GCA_036493235.1 Reyranella sp. | reverse complement strand
CATCGTGCAGCCGACCGTCGACAAGGCGACCGGCGATGCGCCGGTGGCGGGCAACGAGCATGCGCTGCGCAAGGTCGGCGAGACCGAACACGGCATCGTGGTGCGCGGCGCCCGTGTGCTGGCGACCCTCGCGCCGTTTGCAGACGAGATCGCGGTCTATCCGGCCGCGCCGCTGCCGCAGGGCGCCGATGCCTATGCGCTCTCCTTCTGCATCCCGATGGACACGCCGGGCCTGAAGTTCCTGTGCCGCGACAGCGTATCGAGCGGCGGTAACCGCTTCGACCATCCGCTGTCGAGCCGGTTCGACGAGCAGGACGCCTTCGTGATCTTCGACGACGTCGAGGTGCCGCGCGACCGGCTGTTCATCGACTGCAATCTCAAGTCCTACAACTCGGTGATGAACACGAGCTGGCCGCCGAACATCCAGCAACAGACGATGATCCGCGCCTCGGTGAAGCTCGATTTCGCCTGGGGCGTGGCCTTGCGCATGCAGGCAGCGATCAACGCTGTCGATCCCGAGACCAACCGGATGACCGGCGAGATCTGGAGCTACGCCGAACTGGCGCGCTCGGCCATCATCGCGGGCGAAGCCGAGGCGCGCGAATGGCCGAGCGGCATGTGGACCTGCGCGCCGGGGCCAATGCATGTGCTGCGGGGCATCCTGCCGATCTGGTTCCCGCGGGTGAACGAGATCCTGCGCCTGATCGGCTCGCACAATCTCTTCGCCACGCCGACCGCGGCGCAGATGGCCGACCCGGACCTGCGCGGCCTGATCGACCGCTACCTGCCCGGCGCCAAGGGCATGCCGGCCGAGGAGCGCATCCGCATCTTCCGCCTGGCATGGGACTTCGCGGGCAGCGCGCTCGCGAGCCGCAACGAGCAGTACGAGCGCTTCTATCTTGCGTCATCGGCCCGCAACATGGCGCGCCATCTCGCCTTCACCGACCGCAGTCGTGCAGACCGGTTGGTTGACCGTTTTCTCAAGGAGCCGTACTAGCGACCATGATTTATCGCCCGTCACGACGCTTGATCCTGGGCGGCATGGCCGCCGCGCCGATCCTGGGCGCCTCGCCGATTTGGGGCCTGCGCCCGGCGCGGGCCCAGACGCTCGACAAATTCAGCTACCAGACCAACTGGCGCGCCCAGGCCGAGCACGGCGGCTTCTACCAGGCGCTGGCGACCGGCCTCTACAAGGAGGCAGGGCTCGACGTCGAGGTGAGGCAGGGCGGCCCGCAGCTCGACGTCAACGCGCTGCTGCTGGCCGGCCGCGCCGACGTGGTTGAGAGCGACGCCTTCCGGACCTTCAACTTCGCCCGCGACAACGTCCCGGCGCTGACGATCGCGGCGGTGTTCCAGAAGGACCTGCGCGCACTGCTGTCCCATCCCGGCGTCGGCAACGACAGCCTGGCGGCGCTCAAGGGCAAGCCGATCCTGATCGGCGCCGCCGGGCGCACCTCGTTCTGGCTGTGGTTGAAGGCCCAGTACGGCTACAGCGACGAGCAGATCCGGCCCTACACTTTCAACTTCGCGCCGTTCCTGGCCGACAAGAACATCAGCATGCAGGGCTTCATCACCAGCGAGCCCTTTGCCGTTCGTCAGGCCGGCGTCGATCCGGTCGTCCATCTGCTGGCCGACAACGGCTTCACCAACTATTCGGATATTCTGGTGTGCCTGCCCAAGACGGCGGCGGAACGCAAGGACGTGGTGCAGCGCTTTGTCGACGCCTCGGTCAAGGGCTGGAAGAGCTATCTCACCGGCGATCCGGCGCCGGCCAATGCGCTGATCAAGAGCGCCAATCCCGACATGACCGACGACAAGATCGCCTACTCGATCAAGATCATGCGCGATGCCGGCGTGATCGGCGGCGGCGATGCGGCCAGCCTCGGCGTCGGCGCGCTCAACGCCGGTCGCTGGAGCAGCTTCTACAAGGACATGGTCGATTGCGGCGCACTGCCGGGCGGCTGGGATGTCGCCAAGCTGATGACGACCGACTTCGTGAACAAGAAAGTCGCGACGATCTAGGTGGCTGCGATCGTCACCTGCCGCGGGATCAGCAAGCGCTTCGCCAACGGTGTGGTGGCGTTGAACGACGTGTCGCTCGACGTGTACGAGCACCAGTTCCTGTCGCTGCTCGGCCCCTCCGGCTGCGGCAAGAGCACGTTGCTGCGGCTGATCGCCGGATTGAGCGACCCCAGCGGCGGCACGATCACCTGGCAGGGTCATCCATCGCTCTCCTTCGTGTTCCAGGAGCCGACCCTGATGCCGTGGGCGACGGCGCTGTTCAACGTCATGCTGCCGCTGCGGCTGGCCGGCGTGCACACCGACGAGCGCTACGAGCGGGCAACGGCGGCGCTGGCGCAGGTCGGGCTGGCGGGCTTCGAAAATTCCTATCCGCGCGAACTGTCGGGCGGCATGAAGATGCGTGTGTCGATCGCACGGGCGCTGGTGACACGACCCAAGGTGCTGCTGATGGACGAGCCGTTCGCCGCCCTCGACGAGATCACGCGCTTCAGGCTCAACAACGACCTGCTCGAGCTGTGGCGGCGCGAGGGCTTCACCGTGATCTTCGTCACCCACTCGGTGTTCGAGAGCGCATTCCTGTCGCAGCGCATCGCCGTCATGGCGGCGCGGCCGGGCCGGTTCATCGAGGAGAT
>DASXQC010000473.1:0-14017 GCA_036493235.1 Reyranella sp. | reverse complement strand
AAGGGCTGGCGACCGCCGGTCATTGCCGACTCGCTCGACGCGGCGCTGGCACGCCTGGGCGTGAGTGTGGCGGAATTCGGTCCGCCGAGCGCCGCCGGCATACTCTAGAAGTTGATTATGTTTGAGGGGCGCTGCGCTGTATTCGACGGGTCCCACCCAAGGACGCAGGATTTGGCCGTCGACACCGATCGAGGATGGAACGAGGTGCCGCATCGCATCCGATGCGGCGGCGCGCTGGGCGATCCTTGGGAGAGCCTGTTCGGGCCGCTGCGGTCCGCGTCGCTGGTGGTCGGCCAGCTCGGCCAGTCGCTCGACGGGCGCATCGCCATCGAGCCCGGGCAGTCGACGCTGATCAACGGCCCCGAGGGGATCGCACATCTCCATCGCTTGCGCGCGCTGGTCGATGCCGTCGTGGTCGGCGCGGGCACGGTGCGCGCCGACGATCCGCAGCTTACGGTGCGCCACGTCGCCGGGCCGAACCCGGTGCGCGTGGTGATCGATCCGCGCGGCACACTGCCCGCCGACTCGCGCGCCTTCGCGGCCGACGGCGTGCATCGCATCGTCATCACGCGCCGGCAGTGCCGCGCGATCAACGGCGGCATCGAGGCCATCGCCCTGCCGGATATCGACGGCCGCATCGAGCCCGCCGCGATCCTCGACGCCCTGCAGGAACGCGGCCTGCGCCGCGTCCTGGTGGAAGGCGGTGCGCAGACGGTCTCGACCTTCCTGTCGGCCGGCTGCCTCGACCGGCTGCATCTCACGGTGGCGCCGATGATCCTGGGTTCGGGCGTCACCGGCCTCGATCTGCCGCCGACGACGCTGCGCGTGCCGATGCGCGCCCACACGCTGGGCAGCGACGTCCTGTTCGACTGCGACCTCAGGTCAGGCGAGCCAGCAGGTCGCTGAACGCCGCGCCGGAGTCTGCCCACGACGGCAGCCGCGCCGCCGCGATGCGCGCGCCGGCGGCGAGCGCGCGGCGGCCATCGTTATCGTCGATCAGCTCGCGCAACGCCTCGGTGAGGGCTCCAACATCGCCAGGTGCGACGAGCCGGCCGGCGGACGCGGGCACCGTGTACGGCGTCGCGCCGCCGGTCGTGCCGATGACAGGCAACCCGTGCGCGAGCGCTTCCGCGAAGGCCATGCCGTAGCCTTCGAAGCGCGAGGCCAGCACGAACAGATCGGCGCCGGCGTAGAGCGCCTCGAGTTGGTCCGGCGAGACCGTGCCGGCAACGTCGATTCGTTCGCCGAGTCGGTGTTGGGCGATCAGCACACCAAGGCGCGTCGTCGCGGCCGGATCGCGCTCGCGATCACCCGCGATGACCAGACGCCAGGATCGGTCGACGAGCGGCGCCAATGCCTCGACCAGAAGGTCGAAGCTCTTGCGTACACCGATCGCGCCGACCGAGAGCAGGCAGGGTGGTGTGTTGTTGCCTGTCGCGAACGGCGCGCGATCCGTGCCGGGCAGGATGACCGTCATGCGTTCGCGCGCGACGCCGAAGCGCTCGGTCAGGACGTCGGCCGTCCAGGGGCTGGTGGTGATGACATGCCGTGTCGAGGCGAGGGCCGCGCGTTCGCTCGCGAGCAGCGCTTCGGACTCGCGTTCCGTCAGTCCGGTCTCGAGCGCCAGCGGATGATGGACCTGCGCGATCACCGGATGCGTGCGATGCAAGGTGGCAGCGGCTTCCGGCAGCACGCCGAACGCCAGTCCATCGATGACAATGGGACGGTCGGGCGCGGTCGCGAGCAGGCGTGCTTCGGCAAACGCCTTCTGTTGGTTGGTCGGCCGCGGAAAGCCGTCGCCCAGGCTGACGAGATCGACCTCCCAGCCGAGCCGCTTGAGCTCGGCGATGATACGGCGGTCGTAGGCGTAGCCGCCGGTGACGGTCTGGATATCGCCGGGTACTGCCCAGGTTATGTGGCGGGCCACAACGGAGTCTCGTACCAGGCGCGCGCGAGATGCGATTCCGACAAGGTCACGCGGATCGCCTTCAGTGCCTTGCCGTCGCGGCCCAGCCCGCCGGACCGCGCGGCCTCGGCGAGGCGGTCGTGGATGTGCTTGGCGAGGAACTCGGTCGTCGTGTTGCGGCTGGTGAAGGCGGGCAGCGCGTCGAGGTTCTTGTAGTTTAGCGGGCCCAACGTTGCCTTCAGCGCGTCGTGCGCACGGCCGATGTCGATCACGATGCCGTTCTCGTCGAGCGTCTCGGCCATGAAGGTGGCATCGATGACGAAGGTCGCGCCATGCAGCTCCTGGGCGGGGCCGAACACCGCGCCCTTGAACGAATGGGCGATCATGATGTGATCACGGACTTCAACGGCGAACACGGCAATCTCCTAGAACATATTCCGTCCGGCCGGAATCGGCCGGACGGAATATGCCTGCTGTCGCCCGTGCGCGCATTTCCGTTCAGATGGAACCGCGCCCGCACAGTTGTCCCTTGTCCCATCGCCCGACGGGCGCGGTTCCATCTGAACGGAAATCGCTCTAGTAGTCGATGACTTGGCAAAGGGTGGCACTGCCCGGCGCCAGCACTGCGGACAGGTGCTGAGGCAGGTCGGCGAAAGCGATCGCCGGTTCCAGCAGCACATCGAGCCGGTCGTCGGCCAGCAGGCCGATCGCGTGCTCGAGCCGGCGGCGATAGGACCATTCTCGGCGATGCGAGGGCGCGACCTTGCCGAC
Source organism: Reyranella sp. (assembly GCA_036493235.1). Lineage (GTDB taxonomy): Bacteria > Pseudomonadota > Alphaproteobacteria > Reyranellales > Reyranellaceae > Reyranella. Next base: position 11,340 of record DASXQC010000473.1, on the reverse strand, counting down.
CTGGCTCGCGACCAGCTTGAGCCGGCGGCTATGGAACGCGCCGCCGAGCGGCACCGTGACCGGCGTGTCGCCGTACCAGCTCAGCTCGATGATGGTGGCTTCATCGCGCGCGAGGCCAAGCGACGTCGCAAGGCCGGCGCTGCTGGCGCTCGCATGGAAGACCAGATCGCATTCGGTTGGCGCCTGGTCGGGCAGCGCGAACCGCAGGCCGAGGACTTCGGCGATGCGGGCGCGGGCCGGATTGATATCGACCAGCGTGACCTCGGCGGCGGCGCGCGTGCGGCAGAGGAAGCCGGTCAGGGCGCCGACCACGCCCGCACCGACGACAGTGATCTTGCCGACGGCGTCGTCGCCTGCATCCCACACGGCGTTGAGCGCGGTCTCCATGTTGGCGGCGAGCACGGCGCGCGCGGCAGGGACGGTGGCAGGTACGGGCACCGCCGCATCGGCCGGCACATCGAACACGGTCTGATGCGGATAAAGCGCGAACACCATCTCGCCGCTCTCCAGCGTACCGACCGTGGCGTAACCGTATTTCACCGGGAACGGGAAGTTGCCCGCCATGAACGGTGCGCGCATGCGCTGTTGCTCCGACCGCGGCACGCGCCCCGCGGCGACCAGCGCTTCGGTTCCGCGGCTGATTGCGCCCTGACGCGCCCGAACCCGCACCATGCCTGCTGGCACCGGCCCCAGCACCTCGTCCCGGATCTCGGCCTGGCTCGGCCCCACGTACCATAGCGCTTGGGCCGTCACGGCCATCGCGAGCCTCTCAAGTCGAATTGATCCCGCTTTGCACCCTGTAAGGTATCATGCGGCTCATGCAATCGTTGATCGCGGCGCGCGTCCGTTCTCGCCGTATTGTGTTCGGAGCGTTGGTCGCCGTCTCGATCGCGACGCTTCTGATGCTGACTGCGCGGGCTCTCTCGGCGGGCGGCTTCGGCATCGGCGATCTGGTGCTGCTGCTCCTGTTCAGCCTGACCACGCCGTGGCTCGCCGTCGGCTTCTGGAATTCCGTGATTGGCCTCATCCTGATGCGCGGCCGCGACGCGAGCGCGTTCCTGATTCCCGAGGCGGTGCGCCAGCCTCGACCGACGGTGATCACGGCCTCGACGGCGATCCTGATGTGCGTGCGCAACGAGGCGCCCGACCGCGTGCTGCGCAATCTCGACACCATGATGGCCGACCTCGATGCCGAAGGCTGGGCCGAGCGCTTCCATGTTTACATCCTGAGCGACACCGACCAGGCTGACATGGCCACCGTCGAGCAGCAGGAGTTCGACGTTCTCGAGCGCAAATGGGCCGGCCGCTTCGCGGTCACCTATCGTCGTCGGGAGAGCAACACCGGCTTCAAGGCGGGCAACATCCGCGACTTCCTCGAACGCTGGGGCGACCGCCACGACTTCATGGTCACGCTCGATGCCGACAGCTTCATGACCGCGGCCGGGATCCTGCGTCTGGTCGGGATCATGCAGCGGACGCCCCAACTCGGCATCCTGCAGAGCCTGGTGATCGGCATGCCGACGACCAGCGCCTTCGCCCGGCTGTTCCAGTTCGGCATGCGTCTCGGCCTGCTGTCATGGACGATCGGCAGCGCGTGGTGGCAGGCCGATTGCGGGCCGTATTGGGGCCACAACGCGATCCTGCGCGTGGCACCCTTCAAGGCGCATTGCGCGATAGAGCCGCTCGCCGGCAAGGGCATCCTGAGCGGTCACATCCTCAGCCACGACCAGATCGAGGCGGCCCTGATGCGGCGGGCCGGCTACGACGTGCGCGTGCTGCCCGAGGAGGATCTCGGTTGGGAGGAGAACCCGCCGACGCTGATCGAGTTCCTGCGCCGCGACCAGCGCTGGCTGCAGGGCACGCTGCAATACGTCTTCTTTATCGGCCTGCCGGGCCTGAAGCCAGTGAGCCGCATCCAACTGCTGTTCGCGATGCTGATGTTCACCGGCTCACCGGCCTGGATCGGCCTGTGGCTGCTCGGCACGGCGATGCTGGCTACGCACGCGGATACGGCGAGCTTCATCGACCCCAGCTACGGTGCCGCCTGGCTCGCGCTGGTGCTGACCATGTGGTTCGCGCCGAAGATCGCGACCGTGATCGACGTGCTGTGCCGGCCGACCCTGCGCTGCGGCTTCGGCGGCTCGCTGCGATTCGTGGCCAGCGTTGCCGTCGAGACGGTCTTCTGGCTGCTGCTCTCGCCGATCATGTGGGTCTGCCACACACTGTTCTTGCTCGGCCTGCCGATCGGCCGCGTCGTCGGCTGGGGCGTGCAGGAGCGCGACGATCATTCGATTGGCTGGGCGACCGCATTCGCCAAGCTGTGGCCGCAGACGCTGCTCGGAGTCACGGGCCTCGCAATCGTTGCCCTGACGCATCTGGCCGCGCTGCCGTACATGTTCTTCCTGGTGGCGGGCGGGCCCGCGCTCGCCGTACCGCTGTGCGTCATCACCTCGTGGCCGAGCGTCGGCCTGGCGCTGCAGCGGATCGGCATCGGCCGCTTGCCCGAGGAGACCGAGCCGCCAGCCGCGCTCAGCCGGCGCGCGGCGCTCGCGGCAGCCGACTGACATGCTCCGCACGGCTTTCGGCGTCGTCCGGTCGCTGCGCATCTATTACGGCCATCCCGCGCGGGCGCGGGCGATGGACCGGCTCTACGCGAAGTTCATCTCGCGGGATGATCTCGTCTTCGACATCGGCGCGCATGTCGGCGACCGCATCGCGTCTTTCCGGCGCCTCGGCGCGCGGGTCGTTGCCGTCGAGCCGCAACCTGCGCTGCAACGAACCCTGCGGCTGCTCTACGGTCGCGACCCGCAGGTTGCGCTCGTGTCTGCTGCGGTTGGGCGTGCCGTCGGGACCGCCGAGATGAAGATCAATCCCGGCAACCCGACGATCTCGACGCTGTCGGACGAGTTCATCGCGGCGAGCCGCGACGCTGCCGGCTGGCAAGGCGAATCCTGGCCGTGGGCGCTCACCGTTCCGGTCACCACGCTCGACGCCCTGATCGCCGCGCACGGCCGGCCCGTTTTCATCAAGCTCGACGTCGAAGGTTTCGAGGGCGAGGCCCTCGCGGGCCTGTCACAGGCCGTGCCGGCACTGTCCTTCGAGTTCACGACTATCCAGCGTCCCGTGGCGCTCGCCTGCCTCGAGCGCTGCACGGCGCTCGGCTACACCGAATTCAACACGGCGCTCGGCGAATCGCAGGCCCTGGGCGAATGGCGCGACGCGCAGGCGATGGCCGGCTGGCTGGCTGCCCTGCCGCACAAGGCGAATTCGGGAGATATCTACGCCCGAACCGCCAATCTTTTGCGCGCTGTGTGAAGTGGTTTACACTGCGTCGGATCATCCACCGCTACGGTGAGCACGAACCACCAAACGGGGGCCGGTATGGTCGCCAGGAAACTCGTTGCCGTGCTGCTCGCGACGGCCGCCTTGGGCTGCCGTGACGAGGACAAGCAGATCGTCGTCGTGCATCTCATGCAGATGCGCGCCGACGCCCTCAATACCTTTGGCACCGGCGGGAGCCAGACAGCCCAGGCCGAGGCGTTCGCGCGCGAAGTGCTCCGCGCCGTCGCGACGAACCCCGACTGCGGCCCGATCCTGATCGCCCGCGACGTCCAGGGGCGCGCCGGCGATCCGCTGCAGGACCTGGTGCGGCGTCCGCATTGGGATCTCACCATCGCCTACTCGGACGAGGACGAAGGGCAGAGCTGGATACTTGCGGGTGATGGCTACAAGATCCTGCACGAGGGCGTGGGAAGCGCACAGGACATCGCCCAGTCGGTCTGCCTGCAAAATCGCGACACCGAGGGAAACGGCTCGGGGAGAGTGTCGGCGCGCTGACGCGATGTCAGGCGTTGCTGACCATCGCGGCGAGGGCAGCGCGGTCGCGGAGCGTGATGCGGCCGCGCTGCATCTCGACCAGGCCGGCGCGTCGCCAGATCGCGAGCTGGCGGGCGACGATCTCGCGCGATACGCCGAGCATGCGGCCGAGCTCGCCCTGGGAAACGGGGAAGGTCGGCTGCTCCGTCGCCTGCAGGCCGTAGACATCGACCAGCGCCAGCAGCTGCTTGGCGAGCCGCAGCGACACCGGCAGGAAGATCGAATCTTCGACCAGGTCGGTGGTGCGGCGCAGCCGCTTGCACAGCAGCCGGATGATGCGGGTCGTTGCCTCGGGATTGCGTGCCAGGAAGGGCATGAAGTGCTTGCGGTCGAGGAACAACAGCTCCGATGGCTCGCGCGCGACCGCCGTCGCGCTGCGGCCCTCGCCGTCGAGCAGGGCGATCTCGCCGAAATACTCGCCGGGGCCGAACACGTTCAGGATCAGCTCCTTGCCCTCGGCCGAATCGGCGACGACGACGACGCGGCCCGACACCACGCCGTACAGGCCGGTGCCAGGATCGTCCTTGCGGAAGATCACGTCGTCGGCCTGGAAGCGGCGCGTGATCGCCTGCTTCATCAGCTCCTCGGCGTCGCGCTCCCCCAACGCCCCGATGAAGGGGTGGAATCGCAGGAGGTCTTGCGGTCTCATCGGTCCGGCAAGGCTAGCATGGAGGAGACGGAGCGGCATGAACCACGTGGTGGTAGTCGGCAATGCCGGGCTCGATTTGCGGCTCGCCGTGCCCCGCCTGCCGCTGCCGGGCGAGACCCTGATCGGCGCCGAGGCGGCCCGGGCGCTGGGCGGCAAGGGCTTGAACCAGGCGGTCGTGGCGGCGCGCTGCGGCGTGCCGGTGCGGTTCTGCGCGCCGCTCGGCAACGACGCGCCCCAGGCTGACGAGGTCGAGCGCGGTCTCGCGGCTGAGCGGTTCGATCGGCTCTTCCTGCCGCGCCTGCCGCATCCGACGGACTTCTCCCTGCTGATGGTGTTGCCCGGCGGCGAGAACAGCATCGTCAGCACCAGCGCCTGCTCGCTCGCGCTCGCCTTCGCGCAGGCCGAGCCGGAGTTGCGGGAGATTGGCCCCGACGACGTCGTGCTCCTGCAGGGTAACCTCGCGCTCGACGTGACTGGCGCCATCCTCTTGGCGGCGCGGCGCGCGGGTGCGACGACGGTGTTTAACCCCGCACCGTTTTGGCCAGGCGCGGAGACGCTGGTCGCACACTGCAGTCTGGTGATCGCCAATCATCTCGAGGCGAAGGCCTTGGGCAAGGCGCTCGACGGCGTTGCCTCGATCGTCACGCTCGGCGCGGATGGCTGCGTCTTCGACGGCCGTACCTTTCCCGCCGAGAAAGTGGCCGCGATCGACACGACCGGCTGCGGCGACGCCTTCTGCGGCGCGGTGGCCGCCGCGCTCGCGCGTGGCATTGCGATCGACGCAGCGATCGGACTCGCCCAGAAAGCAGCGGCCCTGACCGCGACGCGCCCCGGCGCGTTCGAGGCGCTACCGTCGCGCGACGAGCTTTCGTCGCTGACGCAAGGTTGATCGAAGTCTTGTGCTGGGGGCGCGCCACTCCAGTGGCGCGTCTTCTTATGCTCTTATGGGCCGCGCGCAGGATGCGCGCCTCCCAATGACATGACGCGCCACTGGAGTGGCGTGCCCCCCGGCACAAGACTAGCTCGGCAACACGAACCGCACGCCCTGCCGCGCCAAGCCGCCGCCCATTCCCACGGCCGCACCGTCGGCGCGCCAGCAGGCGGCGCCGGTCATGGTGCCGTCGGCGTGGAAGTGGATGCCGTTCATGCCGCCCGACACGGTCGGCATGCGTACGAGTTTATGGCCGCGCGCTTCGAGGCCCTGGCGGATGGTCTCGGGGATGCCGTGCTCGACCTCGAGGAACGGGCCCTCGGTCCAGACGCGGGGCGCCTCGACGGCCTCCTGCAGGCTCATGCCGTGGTCGATCAGGTTGATCAGCGCCTGCATCGCCGCCGGGAAGATCTTGCGCCCGCCCGGCAGGCCCAGCGCATAGACCACCTTGCCGTCGCGCAGCGCCATCATCGGCGACATCGAGGTGGTGACCCGCTTGCCCGGCTCGATCGACAAAGCGTTGCCCGGCCGCGGATCGAAGTTCGACATGTAGTCGTTGGGGATCATGCCGGTGCCCGGGATGATGAAGCGCGCCCCGAACAGGCTGTTGATGGTCTGGGTGGTCGTGACGACGTTGCCCTTGCCGTCGGCGACGGTGAGATGGGTGGTGTCGGCGCCTTCCTTGCCGAGCAGGCCGCCGCTCCATTGCTTTGCTTTCGCGAGGTCGATGCCGGCACGGCGCTGGTCGGCATAGGCCTTCGATGTGATGCGCTCGACCGGCACCTTCACGAACGCCGGGTCACCGCTCGCCTCGGCGCGATCGGCGAAGGCGATCTTCAGCACCTCGGCGAGCAGATGGATCGTGTCGACCGTGCCGAAGCCGAGCTTCGCCACGTCGAAGCCTTCGAGGATGTTCAGCATCTGGGTGATGTGCACGCCCGAGGCCGCCGGCGGCGGCGGGCCGACGATCTCCCAGCCGCGATACTGGCCGCGGATCGGCTGGCGCTCGACGATGCGGTACTGGGTGAGGTCCTTCTTGCTGATGAAGGCGCCGCTGCGCTCCATGCACTGCACCACCAGGTCGCCGAGCGGGCCGCCATGCAGGGCGCCTTCGCCGTCCTTGGCGATCAGCTGAAGCGCCTCGCCATAGTCTGGCTGCACCAGCTTCTCGCCGGCCTTGAGCGGCGTGCCGTCGGGCACCAGCCGGTCGGCGGCGAAGGGATCCTGCACGAGGTCCGATGCGGCGTCCTTGATGCAGTCGGCGAGGTACGGCGTGACGGTGAAGCCACGCGTGGCGTGGCGGATCGCGGGCTGCATCACGTCGGCGAGCGGCAGTGTGCCGTAGGTCCGAAGCGCATGCGTCCAGGCGAGCAGCGAGCCCGGTGTGGCGACCGCCTTAGGCCCGAGCTGATTCTCACGCCGCTCGACGTCGTAGACGTTCGGGGCTGCGCCAGCGACCGGCTTGAACATGGTCGGATGGCCGGCCAGCGGCACGGCGCTCATGCCGTCGACCACGCGATGGCTGCCGTCGGCGAGCCGGATGTGGCAGGTCGTGCCGCCGATCAGGCCGACCATCATCGGCTCGACGACGGTCAGCGCGAACTGCGCGGCGACCGCGGCATCGATCGCATTGCCACCCGCGGCCAGCATCTCCATGCCGGCAGCGGAGGCCAGCGGATGGTTGGTCGCTACCATGCCGTTGCGGCCCTGCGCCGACTGCTTCTCGCAGGCGAACACGGTACCGGCGCGTTGCCGCCAACTCGACTCGCTCATTCGCTTCCCCCTGAACGCAGTGTGATCAGCGCTGCGCCGCCTCTGCAGTTGAACCGCAGGGCTGGCGGGGACACGCCAAGTCCCGGGGAGGTGTATCCCACCATCGCGCCTTCCCGCCAAACCCCCGACGCCGCATGGCGGCAGCGCACGAGCTGGGTGAACACCATGCGGCCGCCCGGCAGGCAAACCTGCCCCGCGTGCGTGTGGCCGCAAAGATAGAGGGCGCAGCCGGCCGAAGCGGCATGGTCGGCGACCTCGGCGGAATGCACGAGCGCGATGCGGCAGCCATCGACCTTCTGATCGAGCGCGGCGCGCGCGGCCGGCGAATAGAAGTTGTGGACGTCGTCGAGGCCGGTGACGTGCAGCACCTCTCCGCCGCGCGCCACGGTCGTGGTTTGGTTCACCAGCGTCTCGATGCCGAGCGTCTCGAGCACCTCGATCATCTCGACCGGGTCGTGGTTGCCCAGTACCGCGAGCCGCCGGTCGCGGACGACCACGCCGGCCAGCGCGCGCTTCAGCGGCTCGACCGACTGGCTGAGCGCATGGCGCGCCCGGCCATGCACGTCGCCGGTGACTGCCAGCAGGTCGACCTCGACGCCGTCGAGCAGCCGCGCCGCGACGTCGGCGACGGCCGGCAGGATGTCGAGGTGCGAATCGCTGACATGCAGGATGCGATATCCGTCGAACGCCGTCGGCAGGCTCGAGATATTCAGCTCGAGGCGCGTCAGCTCGAGGTCGAGCGCATTGCGAACGCCGCGGGCGTACCACGGAGTGAACGCAAAGGCGCGACCGAGCGTATCCAGCAGGAGGGAGAACGCGCCATGGCGCCAGCGTGGCCGCAGGCCGTTGGGGCTGCTCCAGTGCCGGCCGGCCGCGATCGCCCGGCGCCGCGTCGCCCATTCCTCGTTGCGAACCATATTCCCGCAAGAGCTAGCGTGATTCCGGCGGCGATGCAGCCGGGCATTGGAGCCGCAGGGTCGCAGCGGTAGACTTCCGTACCCATCGGGGAGTGCTCCATGAGCCTTATCCTGTCCCGTCGTGTCTTTCTTGTGTCGAGCGGCGCGATCCTCGCGAGCCGCGCCTTCGCAGCCGACAAGATCAAGCCTGGCGCCACGAGCGCGCTGCTGGTGGTTGACGTCCAGAACTGCTTCGTCGACGGCGGTACGCTGCCGGTCAAAGGCGGCGCGCAGATCGTGCCGGTGATCAACGCGTTGGCGCCCGCGTTCGAGAACATCGTCGTCACCCAGGACTGGCACACGCCAGGCCATACTTCTTTTGCCTCGGCCCATGCCGGCAAGAAGCCGTTCGAGACTACGCAGCTTTCCTACGGCACCCAGGTGCTGTGGCCCGACCATTGCGTTCAGGGAACGGACGATGCTGCGCTGCTCAAGGACCTGAAGCTGCCGACCGCGCAGCTGGTCGTGCGCAAGGGCTTCCACAAGGACGTCGACAGCTACTCCACCTTCGAAGAGGCCGACCGCAAGACCACGACCGGCCTTGGCGCCTACCTCAAGGCGCGCGGCATCGACACGGTGTTCCTGGCCGGGCTGGCGACCGACTTCTGCGTCTCGTGGAGCGCCGTCGATGCGCGCAAGCTCGGCTTCACGACCTACGTGATCGAGGACGCCACGCGCGCGATCGACCTCAACGGTTCGCTGGCGGCGGCCTGGAAGCAGATGACCGACGCGGGCGTGAAGCGCATCCAGTCGGCCGACATCCAGACCGCATGACCGGCCCTTTTCTTGCATCGTTTGAACCATCGGTAGCGTAGGGGACTCTTCGCATGTTGAACCTGATGACGGGCCTGCTGGGCCTCGGCGGCCATCTTGGCGGCTGGCGCCACAAGGACGCCTGGTCCGACAACGTCATGAACCTCGACCATGCGATTGAAACGGCGCGCACGGCCGAGCGCGGCATGTTCGACCTCTTGTTCCTGGCCGACGGCAACGCGGTGCGCCAGATGGACAAGCCGGCGCTGTTCGCGGCCAACAGCCCGTCCGACCGGCCGGCGGTGTTCGAGCCGGTCACCCTGATGACGGCGGTGGCGCAGTACACCAACTATATCGGCCTGCTCTCGACTGCGACGACGACCTACGACGAGCCCTACTCGCTCGCGCGCCGCTACGCCTCGCTCGACCATCTCAGCAAGGGCCGCGCCTGCTGGAACATCGTCACGACGTCGTACCCCGACGATTCGCTGAACTACAGCCGCACCGAGCACGTGGCCAAGGACGAGCGTTACGAGCGCGCCAACGAGTTCGTCGAGATCTGCAAGGGCCTGTGGGACAGCTGGGCGGAAGACGCCTTCATCCAGAACCGCGCGACCGGCCAGTTCCTCGATCCGACGCGCGTGCGCACGCTGAACCACATGGGCAAGCACTTCCAGGTGAAGGGTCCGCTCAACGTCGCCCGTATGCCGCAGGGCTATCCGGTGATGTTCACGGCCGGCCAGTCCGAGGACGGCCGCGAGCTCGCCGCCAAGCATGCCGACTGCCTGTTCGCCGTCACCAACACGATCGAGGTCGGCAAGAAGTTCTATGCCGACGTGAAGGGCCGGCTCGACAAGTACGGCCGGAAACCCGATTCGATGCGCATCATTCCCGGCTGCGGCGTCTATGTCGGCCGAACCGCGGCGGAGGCCGACGAATTCTATGACGAGCTGCAGTCGCTGATTTCGCCCGACTTGGGCGTACCCTACCTCTCGAAGCTTTGTGAGACGGACATGTCGAAGTATCCGCTCGACGAGCCGATGCCGGACCTCGGCACCAAGGTGCTGGGCATCGCCAGCTTCCGCAACGAGATCGTCGAGATGGCCAAGCGCGACCAGCTCACCGTGCGCCAGACCTACGAGCGGGTTCTGCCGGCGATGGGTCATGTGACGATGAAGGGCTCGGTCAAGCAGGTGTGCGACGAGATCGAGGCCTGGTACACCGAGAAGGCGTGCGACGGCTTCAACATCAACACGCCGGTGATGCCGCGCAGCCTCAACGACTTCGTCGACCTGGTGATCCCCGAGCTGCAGCGCCGCGGCCTGTTCCGCAAGGAATACCAGGGCAAGACGTTGCGGGAGCGAATGGGCCTGCCGCTGCCGACCGATCCCTGGGCCACCAAGTCGGCGATGGCGGCCGAGTGATGCGGTTCATCGGTCGTCGCGAGGCCCTGGCGGGCCTCGGTCTTGCAACGCTTGCACCCCGCATCGTCAACGCCGCCGAGCCGCGCCGCCTGATCGGCGTGATCGAGGAGGATCCGCCGTACTTCAACTCGGCGGCCAGCTCGGCGATCTCAAGCTTCGTCGCCGCATCGCCGTGCTACAGCGCGCTGACCCACATGGACCTTGACGGCAAGATCACGCCCGATCTCGCCACGAGCTACGAGATATCGCCCGACGGGCTGACCTACACCTTCCACCTGCATTCCAACGTCGAATGGCACGACGGCCATCCGTTCTCGGCCGACGACGTGGCCTTCTCGCTGGGGCAGGTGAACTCCAAGCTTCATCCCTACCGCGGCGGGATGAGCGCGATCGACAAGGTCGAGGCAACCGACAAGGACACCATCGTGCTGCGGCTCAGGCATCCGCAGGTGTCGCTGATCACCTCGCTCGGCAACTTCGCGGGCGCGATCCTGCCCAAGCATATCTGGGAAGGGAAGGACATCGCGCGCGATCCGCACAATCGCCAGCCGATCGGCACGGGCCCGTACAAGCTGGTCGAGTACGTCGCGGGTGACCACATCCTCTACAAGAAGAACGAGAAGTACTTCCTGCCCGGCAAGCCGGTGTTCGACGAGTTGATGTTCCGCATCATCCCCGACCCCGGCTCGCGCGTCGCGGCCTTGCAGAAGGGCGAGGTCGACATGATCTACGCCAGCGCCGTGCCGGCGCCCGAGGTGGCGCGCATCAAGCGCTTCAAGAATATCCAGCTGCGCTTCGGCAAGATCCAGACCTCGGGCTACCAAGCCTACATCAACCTGCGCAACAAGCCGTTCAGCGACCTGCGGGTGCGGCAGGCGCTGGCCTATGCGATCGACCGCGGCTTCATCCGCAGCAACGTGTTCCCCGGCCTCTCCGACAACATGATCGGCCCGGTGCCGCCGACCTCGCCCTTGCACA
>DASXQC010000472.1:0-2493 GCA_036493235.1 Reyranella sp. | reverse complement strand
CCGCCGAACGGCGCCTGCGCCATCGCGATATGCATTGCACTGTCGACAGCGACAAAAAGCGCTAGCAGCGCGGCGCAAGCCGCCAGCATGCGGGCGAGTGGCAGGGCACGCCTCACGGGCAATCCACCGTGATCTTGTTGGCGAACATCATGCCGAAATTCGCGTTCGCGCCGCCGTCGGCAAAGGTCTGTTCGTTCAGCGTCTGCGCATTGGCCGAGCCGTCGTTCGGCCGCTGCAGCTGCATCTTGCAGCCTTCGGGCGCGCCAACCAGCTTGACCGGATCCTTGTCCGCCATCTTGAAGTCGATGAAAAAGGAGCGGTCGAACACCTCGAGCACGAGCTGCTTCGCCCAGAACGGCGTCTTCGCCGGCAAGGTGAAGTGCAGCGTGAGCTGGCCGTTGCTGTAGTCGAGGAAATAGTCGATCGGGTCTTCGAACTTCTCCTTCTTGCCGTCGGCCTTGGCAAAGGTGAAGTAAGCGAACTCCTTCAGCGACTCCGCGTTGGTTTGTGCCAGCGGCGCCAGCTCCTCACGGGTGTAGACGCCTTTCTTCTTGGTCTCGATGCCCTGCAGCGCGTAGGTCGAGAACATATCGTCGAAGGTCCAGGCGTGGCGCACGCCGGTCAGCGTACCGTCCGGCGCGTAAAGCAGCTCGCTCACCGAGATGATCCAGACATGCGGATGCGCCTGCGCCACTCGCGCTCCGCAGAGCAGCAGCAACAGCAGGGCGAGGCGCTTGGCGATCCCCACGTCAGGCCGCTTCCGGCTCGTCCAGCAGGCCGCGCCGGCGCAAGAGCGCATCCGGCTCCGGCTCGCGGCCACGGAAGGCGACATAGGCGGCCTCGGGGTCGACCGAGCCGCCGCTGGAATAGATGTCGTCATGCAGGCGCCTGGCGGTGGCGGCATCGAAGATGTTGCCGGCCTCCTCGAAGGCGCCGAAGGCGTCGGCGTCCATCACCTCAGACCACATGTAGCTGTAATAGCCGGACGCATAATGGTCGCCGGAGAAGATGTGGCCGAACTGGGTCGGCCGGTGACGCAGCGCGATTTCCTCGGGCATGCCGATCTTGGCGAGCTCGGCCCTCTCGAAGGCATCGACGTCGCGGCTGGCTGCAGCCGGCTGGGTGTGGAATTCGAGATCGAGCAGCGCCGAGGAGACGAACTCCACTGTGGCGAAACCCTGGTTGAACTTGCGCGCGGCGAGGAAACGCTTGAGCAAGTCCTCCGGCAGCGGCTCGCCGGTCTGGTAGTGGCGTGCGAAGCGCTGCAGCACCTCGGGGCGCTCCTGCCAATGCTCGTAGAGCTGGGACGGCAGCTCGACGAAATCGGTGAATACCGACGTGCCCGACAGCGAGGGATAGGTCACATTGGAGAGCATGCCGTGCAGACCGTGGCCGAACTCGTGGAACAGGGTGCGGGCATCGTCAGGCGAGAGTAGCGCGGGCTCGCCGCCGGCGCCCTTGGCGAAATTGCAGACATTGATGACGAGTGGCGCGATCGCGCCGTCGAGCTTCTGCTGGTCGCGCAGCGAGGTCATCCAGGCGCCTGAGCGCTTCGAGGGCCGGGCAAAGTAGTCGCCGTAGAACAGTGCCTTGTGCGCGCCACTCTCGTCCCGGACCTCCCAAACCCGGACGTCGGGATGCCAGACCGGGATGTCCCTGCGCTCGGTGAAGGTGATTCCGAACAAGCGGGTGGCGCAGTCGAAGGCCGCTTCGATCATGTGGTCGAGCGCCAGATACGGCTTGATCGCGCCGTCGTCGAAATCGGCTTTGCGCTGCCGGACCTTCTCGGCGTAGTAGCGCCAGTCCCAGGGTGCGAGGTCGAAATTGCCGCCCTCCTCCGCGATCAGCGCCTGCAGTTCGTCGCGGTCGGCGAGCGCCCGCTCGCGCGCCGGCTTCCAGACCCGCTCCAGCAGATCCCGCACGGCCTCCGGCGTCTTGGCCATGGAGTCCTCGAGCCGGTAGGCGGCAAAGGTCGGGAAACCCAGCAACTTTGCGCTCTCCTCGCGCAGCGCCAGGATCTCGCCAATGATCGCCTTGTTGTCGTTGGCGTTGCCATTGTCGCCGCGAGCGGTGAAGGCCTTGTAGACTTTCTCGCGCAGGTCGCGGCGCGGCGAGCTCTTCAGGAACTGCTCCACGAAGGAGCGCGACAGCGTCATGATCGTCTTGCCGGCCATGTCGCGCTCATCAGCTGCGGCCTTGGCGGCGGCGACGAAGGAATCAGAGAGCCCGGAGCAATCGGCCTCCGAGAGTTCCAGCACCCAATCCTGCTCGTCGCCGAGCAAATGATGGCTGAAGCTTGTGCCAAGATGGGCCAGTCGCTCGTTGATCTCGGCCATCCGCGTCTTGGCCTCATCGGAAAGGCCGGCGCCGGCGCGGTGGAAGCGGGTGTAGGTCCGCTCCAGGAGCCGCATCTCCTCAGCCGAGAGCTTCAGATTGGCGCGGTTCTCGTGCAGCAGCGCGATGCGGCCAAACAGCACCGCGTTCATCATGATC
>DASXQC010000471.1:0-10661 GCA_036493235.1 Reyranella sp. | reverse complement strand
GCACGACATGATCGTGCCCCAGGACTGAAGCAACAGGACTGATCAGACCGTGTGGACCTTCCTCTTCTTCGTGATGTTCTTCGGCCTGCTCGCTTCGGGCATGCCGATCTTCCTGGTGCTGGGCGCCTGCGCCGCGGTGCTGTTCTTCTTCTCGGACCAACCGCTGATCGGCATGGCCCAGGTCGTCATCGATTCGATGAATTCGACGACCTTGATGTCGCTGCCCTTATTCGTGATGGCCGCCGCCTTCATGCGCCAGGGCGGCGTCGCAAAGGCGCTGGTCGATCTCTGTACCGCCTGGATCGGCGGCGTGCGCGGCTCGCTCGGCCTGGTCACCGTCGTCTCCTGCACCCTGTTCGCCGCGATCTGCGGCTCGTCGGTCGCAACAGCCCTCGCCATGGGCACGATCCTGCTGCCGGCGATGATCGAGAAGGGCTACCCGCGCTCCTTTGCCCTGGGTGTCATCGGCGCCTCGGGCACGATCGGCATTGTCATCCCGCCCAGCCTTGCGCTGATCCTGTACGGCATCGTCGCCGAGCAGTCGGTACCGCGCCTGTTCCTGGCCGGCATTCTGCCCGGCCTGCTGCAGGCCGCCGCCTTCTTCGGCTGGGTCTGGTACACCGCGCGCCGCAACAACTTCCCGGTCGAGCCCACCCTGCCGATGCGCGAGCGGCTCCGGGTGACGCTGAACGCCGTGCCGGCGCTGATGCTGCCGGCGATCGTGCTGATCGGCATCTATGGTGGCTTCGTCACGGTGACCGAGGCCGCCGCCATCGCCGCGGTCGCCTCGCTGGTGATCAGCGTCGCCTTCTACAAGGGCTTCCACTGGAACCAGTCGCTGTGGGTGATCGCCGACGCGCTGAAGAGCGCCGGCACGATCATGCTGATCGTCGCCACCGCGATCGCCTTCGGCCACTGGATGACCGATTCGGGCGTGCCGGCCCAGCTCGTGCAGTGGGTGCTCGATCACCACCTGTCGACCTGGGAGTTCCTGCTCGCCATCAACGTGCTGCTGCTGATCCTGGGCTGCTTCCTCGAGGTCGTGGCGACCCTGCTGCTGGTGCTGCCGATCCTCGCTCCCGTGCTGATGCCGCTGGGCGTCGATCCGGTGCACTTCTCGATCATCTTCACGCACAACATGGAGATCGCGCTGGTCCACCCGCCGGTGGGCCTGAACCTCTACGTGCTGGCGACCATCTCGACCGCGCCGATCGGCGAGGTCATTCGCGGCATCCTGCCGTTCCTGATCCTGCTGCTGATCGTGCTGATGATCATCACCTACTGGCCGCCACTCACCATGTGGCTGCCGACGCTGGTCTACGGCCACTAGAGCGATTTGCGGACAGATGGAACCGCGCGCGGTTCCATCTGTCCGCAAATGCGCGCGGGTGATCGTTGTTGAGGATGTGTTCTAGGCATCTTGCCTCGAACGCGCGCAGCGGGGATGCTGCGCGGATAGGGCACATTCCGCGCGGCTGGTTCCAGTCGGATGGTATGCGCACCAAAAAACTACGAGGAAACGTCCCATGTCACAGCGCTTGTCCCGGCGGCTGTTCGTCGGCACGGCAGCGGCAACGCTGGCTGCACCGGCGGTCGGCCGCGCCGCCGAACCCATCAAGATCCGCTGCTCGCTCGACACCGCCCCCAGCCATCCGCGCAACCAGGCGGTGGTCGACTATATGAGCAAGCTCGAGAAGGCATCGAACGGTGAGATCAAGACCGAGGTTTTCCATTCCGGCCAGCTGTTCGCCGACCTCAACGTCTCCAAGGCGCTGCTGCAGGGCCAGGTCGAGATGGCCGTGCCCGGCACCTGGGTGGTGACCGGCCTGGTGCCGGACGCCGACCTGGTCGGCCTGCCGTACTTCTACGGCGTGCCGATCGACATCACGCACAAGGCGACTGCCGGCAAGCCCGGCGCCTATGTGAACAAGCAGCTCGAGGGCAAGCTCAAGACGCACGTGATCGGACCGTGGATCGATCTCGGCTATAACAACTGGTACTCGACCAAGACGCCGCTGACGGCCTTCGATTCGCTGAAGGGCCTGAAGATCCGCAGCGCGGGTGGCGCCGCAAACTCCTGGCGCGTCAAGTTCGCCGGCGGCATCGCCAACACCACGGCGTGGCCGAACGTGCCGCTGTCGCTCAGCCAGGGCACGTTCGACGCCCTGATCAGCTCCGACGAGAGCGTCAACTCGGCCAAGCTCTGGGAAGCCGGCGTGAAGTTCTCCTACGTCGATAACCAGTTCCTGGCGCAGTACATCCCGATGGTGGGCAACGCCACCTGGGAGAAGCTCTCCAAGGCGCACCAGACGCTGATGACCGACCTGTGGGCCAGCAACATCGCTGGCTACGACAAGGGCTCGATCGACAGCCAGGCCCGCGCCCGCGGCATCCTCGAGAAGAACGGCGTGACCTTCCACGACGCCAGCGCCAGCGAGCTCTCGACCACCCGCACCGCGATGATCGGCGCCGCCGACACGCTGATCAAGGACGCCAAGCTCTCGCCCGAACTCGTCAAGCTGGTGAAGGAAGCGGTGGGGTAGCGTCTTGCGCTGGGGGCGCCCCCAGCTCAAGAAAAGTGGGGCGCGATCTCCGTCATGAAGCGCTCCATCTGCTCCTTGACCTGGACATGAGGCTTCTGGCCGTAGTTGAAGTACAGGATCACCTCGGCGACACCCGCGGCCTCGACGGTCTTCAGCGTGTCGACGATGTGCTGCGGGCTGCCGCACAGGATCGACTTGTCGGTCAGCTTCTCGGGCCGCATGTCGCGCAGGATGTTCACGATGTCGACGAAGTACTTATAGGTCGGCGGGACCTTCTCGCCCGACGACGACGGGAAGGCCGCGATCAGCGCGTCCTGGAAGTAGCGCACCAGCGCTTCCTTGCCGTACTGCTCTTCGGCGGGCGTCGAGGCGATGTGCACGAAGTAGGAGCACATTGCCCGCCGCATCGGCCGCTTGAACTGGGTCTCGCAGGTCTCGCGATAGACCCGCACCGCGTCGGCAAGCGAGCCATAGACCATCGCCGCCGCAAACGGCGCGTAGATCACGTTCCAGTCGTTCTTCGCCGCCAGCTCCATCGACGGCCGCGAGAAGCAGGCGACGTAGGGCCGCAACGGCTTCTGCGCCGGCCTGGGCCGGATCTCGACGTCCTTGAACTGGTAGAACTTGCCGTTGTGGCTCCACTTGCCCTGTTCGGTCCAGGCGCGCCATACGACCTCCAGGCCCTCGGCGAAGATCTCGGCCGAGTCGTCGAACGGCGCCTGGAAGGGCTCGTACTCCTTGCGGTCGTAGCCGCGGCCGGCGGCGAAATCGACCCGTCCGCCCGACAGCAGGTCGAGCGTCGCCCATTCCTCGGCGACATGCAGCGGATGGTGTACCGGCAACAGCGTCACGGCGGGCGCCAGCCGGAGCTTGGTCGTCGCGCCGGCAAGCTGCGCCAGCATCGCCAGCGGCGAGGCGTTGACGCCCAGCAGGTTGAAATGATGCTCGCCAATCCAGGCCGAGTTCAGCCCGACCTTCTCGGCGTACAGCGCCTCGGCGAAGATGTCCTTCAGGAACTGCTCGGCCGAGCGCGTGTTGCCGGGATAGCGGTTGTCCGAAAGCGTGAAGTAGCCGAACTTCATGGCCGTCCTCCCTGCCCTTTGACTGGGAGGATACGCCGTCAACCATTATTTGCAAACGCAAATATAAGCCCACCTCACCCTGAGGAGCGAGCGTCTCGATTACCGCGGAGTAATCTCCGCGGCTTGGTGGGCAACGCGCACCCCCGCCTGAGGCCCACCCTTCGAGACGGCCCTGCGGGCCTCCTCAGGGTGAGGTGGGGTTGTGCTTCAACGGCTCGTGTGCGGACGTCCCGGCTTCCCCTACCTCACCACGCCTTGCCGCCGGCCACCTTGCCCTTGGCGGCCGCGTAGCGCTCGATCTCGGTCTCGACGGCTTTCGCGGACTCAGCACCCGCGGTCGCGTGCTTGGCGGTGGCGTTGTCGTAGCTCGCCACCCGCTGCGTGTTGGATTGGCGCTGGAAGTGCGGATGGACGTAGCGGGCCATCAGCTCATAGCTCTTCTTGGTCGCCTCCCAGTCGGCCCAGTTATGGGCCAGCAGCAGGACAGCGCCGAAGCCGCCGTTGGAGCCCAGCCACAGCCGCTCGAAGTGCTTGATGCAGTCGTCCGGCGTGCCGATGCAGGCGAGCCCGCTCGAGGTCAGGAACTCGACCGGATCGGCGACGCCCGGCGGGATGATCGGGAAGGTGGCGACGTCGGTGAAGTACTTGGCGAAGTGGGCCAGCCCGTAGGCCATGTCGGCCCGTGCCTTCTCGCGCGTCTCGGCGACGTGGGCGAAGGTGACGATGCGCCACTTCGAGCGGTCGGCCGTCTTGCCGGCCTTGGCGGCCTCCTCCTCGTGGATCGACCAGTTCTTGGCGTGGCCGCCCAGCGCCTCGTCCGACGTGCCGCCGATCGACAGCATGCCGATGCCGTGCTTGCCCGACGCCACCGCACCGACCGGCGAGCGCGAGCAGGCGACGGCCATCTCCATGCTCGGCTGCGAGAAGGGCTGAAGCTGCAGGCGCGCCTCGTTCAGGGTGAACCAGTCGGTCTGCTTGTTGACCGTCCCGCCGTTCATCAGCTCGACGATGCAGTCGAGCGATTCGTTCATGCGGCGGCGCTGGTCGGCGGCCTTCAGGCCGATCTTGTCGGCGTCGTAGATCAGCGCGCCCGGACCGACGCCGAACATCGCCCGCCCACGCGCCATGTGGTCGAGCTGCATCATGCGCGAGGCGAGCGTGAACGGATGATGGTACGGCAGCGAGACCACGCCGGTGCCCAGGCGGATGTTGCGGGTGCGCTGGGCTGCGGCGGCGAGGAACATCTCCGGGCAGGCGATGATCTCGAAGCCGCCCGAGTGATGCTCGCCGATCCAGGCCTCGTGGTAGTTCAGCCGGTCGAGGTGCTCGACCAGCTCCATGTCGCGCTCGATCGCGAGAGTCGGGTTCTCGTTCAGCGCATGGAACGGCGCAAGGAAGATGCCGGTGCGGAGGTAGCGGTCTTGCATGGCGTTTGCCTCAATGGTTCGAAATCGGTCAGACCGTGCGGAAGCCGCCATCGGCCATGATGATGCAGCCCGTAACATAGGCCGACATGTCGGAAGCAAGGAACACCGCCGGGCCAGCAATATCCTCGGGCTTGCCGGGACGGCCGAGCGGCGTGTGGCCCATCACCTTCGCCACCATGTCGGGATTCTTGGCCCGCGCCTCGGCATTGATCTTGGTCTCGATCAGGCCCGGGCCGATGGCGTTCACGCGCACGCCGTCCTTGCCGAGCTCGGCCGCCAGCGCGCGGGTGAAACCCAGCACGCCGTGCTTGGAGGTCGTGTAGGCGGCCGAGTTCGGCCAGGCGACATGCACGAACGACTGGATCGAGCCGATGTTGACGATCCGGCCCTTGGTCGCGCGCAGCTGGTCGAGGAAGGCGCGCGTGACGTTGAACATGCCGTGGAGGTTGATCGACAGGATGTCGTCCCAGTCCTTGCCGATCACCGCCGGATCGGCCGTCATCGGATTGCGCCGGTTGATGCCGGCATTGTTGACCAGGATCGAGATGTTGCCGGACTTCGCGATCTCCGCCGCTGCGGCCTGGCACGCCGCGCGGTCGGTCACGTCGAGCGTCACCGCCGACGCCTTGCCGCCAACCGCCACGATGAGATCGACCGTTTCCTTCGCCCCGGCAGGATTGGTGTCGAGCACGATCACCCGCGCGCCCTCACGCGCATAGGCCTGCGCGATGCCCTGGCCGATGCCCGATCCGCCACCGGTCACGGCGGCAATATGTCCCTGCAGTAGTCCGGCCATCTCGTTCTCTCCCCAACCCCATTCCTCCCCATTTGAATGGGGAGGAATTTGATTTCCGATCACACTCCTAGAGCGCGTCCATGTTGTCGTACAGCCGGCGCAGCGCCTTCTTCAGCACCGCGATCTCGCTAGCCGTGAAGCCCTTGAGCGCCACCGCCTCGTAGCGTTCGGCGATCGGCACGATGCGCTGCGTCAGCCGCCGGCCAACTGGAGTCACGTGCAGCGATACAGCGCGCGCATCACCCGCCTCGCGCCGACGCATCACCAGCCCGTCCTTCTCCATGTTGTCGACCAGCCGCGTCAGCGTCGAGACCTCGATCGACGTCGTTTTAGAGAGGTCACCCATGCGCCGTCCGTCCTGCTCGCGCAGCGCCGCCAGCACGCGCCAGATCTGGAGCGACGCCCCGATCTGCCGCATCTCGGCATTGAACGCGGCGGCGATGCGCGCGCCGGCGCGATTCAGGAGATACGGCAGGTAGTGCTCAAGCGGGCCCATCCCGGTTGACCTGGCGCCCGCCCTCAGGCCGCGCGCGCCGCCGTGGCCGGGATGACCGGGCCTGCCTCGGCCAAGGTCACCAGCCAGTCGCGGAACGCCTTGATCTTGCGCCGCCGGATCGCCTCGGCCGGATAGACCAGGTAGTAGGCGAAGTCGCTCGGCATCGTGTAGTCGAACGGCACGACCAGCCGACCCGCCTTGAGATCGGGCACGACCAGCGGATGGCGGCCGAGCGCGACGCCGAGCCCGTCCATCGCCGCCTGGTAGGCGACCAGCGCGTGGTCGAAGGTGACGCCGCGCGTGTAGTCGATGCCCTTGACGCCGGCCGCGGTCAGCCAGACCTGCCAGTCGTCGGGGAAGCTGCCGATATGCAGCAGCGTGTAGCGCTTGAGATCGGCCGGCTTCTTGAGCGGGTTCGGCCCTTTCACCAGCGACGGCGCGCAAACCGGCGTCACATCTTCGCCGACCAGCCGCTCGGCCACGAGACCCGGCCACTGGCCGCGGCCGTAGCGGATGCCGATGTCGACGTCTTCGCGCGAGAAGTCGATCAGGCCGGTGCCGGTCGAGACGCGCACGTCGATCTCGGGATTGCTGCGCTGGAAGCCGCCGAGCCGCGGCACCAGCCACTTGGTCGCGAACGACGCCGTCGTGGTGACGGTGAGATGGCCGCCGCGATCCTTCTGCAGCAGCTTCTCGGTCGCCTCGTTGAGCTGGTCGAACGCCGCGCGCACCGCAGGCAGGTACGCTTGCCCCGCCTCCGAGAGCAGCAGCGAGCGATTTCTCCGCACGAACAATTTTAATCCGAGCCGCTGTTCCAGCCCGCGTACCTGATGGCTGATCGCGGCCTGGGTGACGCTCAGCTCGTCTGCGGCGTCGGTAAAGCTCATATGGCGCGCGGCGGCCTCGAAAGCACGCAAGCCATTGAGCGGAGGAAGCGTTCGCTTCATGCCAATTCCCTTCAGAAAGAGGTGTCTTTCACATGAGCAAATTTAATCAAAATACGACAAACGGTTGTTTGTAAAGGGGGGCCTGCAAGCGCATTTCCGCTCCATCGATACGCCAACATCTTCCAGGGGAGAGTCCTATGGCTGACATCTCGCTGCATTACAGTTCCAAGGCGCCGCTGGCCGGCACCTACACCGCTTTCGCCAACGTCCTCCAGCTGTGGCGCCAGCGTAACCACGACCGGCAGGAGCTGGCCAAGCTCGACACCCGCTCGCTGCGCGACCTGGGCCTGAGCGAGGCAAGCGCCCGCTTCGAGGTCAACAAGCCCTTCTGGCGCGAGTGATTTTGCTTCCGGAGCGAGGGGCCTGAGTTACCCTGCCGGGTCCCTCTTCCCTCTCCGGACACTGCCGGCGGTCGACTCCTCAGCCTCCCTGTCGACCGCCGGCTTTTTCTTTTCTGGCATGCCTGATCATCTGGTAGAGCCGGGCCCATGGCCCTCTCCGATCCGCAGATCCAGGCGCTCGCGCGCGACGCCATGCAGCGTGCCCAGGCCGGCGACTTCGCCGCCGCCGAGCCATTGCTGGCGCAGCTTGTCGCCGAGCGGCCGAACTCCGGCCAGGCGTTGCATCTGCTGGGGCAGGCGCGGCTGAAGCTCGGCCGCTTTGCCGAGGCGCGCAAGCCGCTGGAGCGCGCGGCGAAGTTCCTGCCCAAGGAAGTCGCGGCGCAGATCAACTACGCCGGCTGCCTCACCGTGCTGGGCGACCACGAGGCCTCGTTGTGGGCGTTCGACCGCGCGGCGAAGCTCAAGCCCGACGATCCAACCATCAACCATAATCGCGGCCATGCGCTCGAAGCGCTGGGCCGGTTCGAGGAAGCCGAGCGCGCCTATGACGAGGCGCTTCTGGCCGACCATCGCCTGATGCCGTCGCTGGTCGCCCGCGCGGGACTGCTCGAAGCACGCGGCGACTGGATCGGTGCGCTGGCCGACCTCGACATGGCGCTCACCAACCGACCCAGCGATGCCGCGCTGCTCATGCGGCGCGGCGGACTCCTGTTGCAGCAGGGCGACTGGATGCGCGGCCTGGCCGACTACGAGGCGCGGCTGCAGATCCCCGGCCTCTACGCGCCCGACCTGCCGCGCTGGCAGGGTGAGCCGGTCGAGCGTTTGCTGATCTATCCCGAGCAGGCGGACATCGAGAGCGATGCGGCGATGCGCGACACGCTGATGCTGGCGCGCGGCGTCGAGGCGGTCGTGCAATGCGGCGCGACGCTGGCCGAGTGGCTCGACGATCCGATCATTCGCCGCGGTGACTCGCTCGACGGCTTCACGGCTGCCGCGCCGCTGCGCAGCCTGCCCTACCTGCTGAACTGGAGTCCCGACTCGCTGCCGCCCGCGCCACCGCTACGCCGGCAGAGCGAGAGCCGCGATCCCGTCGCCGGCGAGGACACCTGGCAGATGCATCTCGCCGCGCGCCAGGGGATAGCGACGACAATCCACCTGCCGGCGAAAGCCGACTGGCTGTGGAGCAACCGCGTCGGTCGATCGCCCTGGTATCCCGCGCTGGAGCTAGCCCGTTAGGACGGAGTCTTTGCTGGGAGCGCGGCACTCCAGTGCCGCTCTTCTCATGCTCTTTTGGACCGCGAGCCTCCGGCTCGCCTTCATGAAGAATGAGCGAGCCAGAGGCTCGCGGTCCGGAAGACTATGAGCGGCACCGGAGTGCCGCTCTCCCAGCAAAGACGATCGTACGCTAATGTGCGCACATGCGCGGGCTCAACCTCGACCAGCTCAGCAGCTTGCAGGTCCGCCAGCTCGAGAAGCGGCTGGGCGTGCGCCTGATCGAGCGCGTCGGAAGACGCGCCCGGCCGACGCCGGCCGGCGCCGAGCTGCTGGCGCACGCCCGCCTGATCTCCGGCGCGGTGACCGCGGCCGAGGAGAGCCTGGCACCCTATGCCAGCGGCAAGCTCGGCCGCGTCCGCATCGGCACCGGCGCCACCGCCTGCATCCACTTCCTGCCGTCGGTGCTGCGCGACCTGCGCAAGCGCTTCCCCGAGCTCGAGATCACCATCAGCACGGGAAACGCCACCGACATCCTGCGCCAGCTCGAGGACAACACGCTCGACCTGGGCCTCGTCACCCTGCCGGCGACGGGCCGCATGTTCGACGTCACGCCGCTTTTGGAAGACGAGTTCGTCGTGCTGTCCTCGCCCGAGGGTCCGACGCTGCCACGCACCGTCACCGCCCAGCACCTGACGCGCCTGCCGATCGTGCTGTACGAGCCCGGCGCGCTGACCCGACGCCTGGTCGACGACTGGTTCGCCGCGCAAGGCCTCGCGATCCGACCGACCATGGAGCTGGGCAGCGTCGAGGCGATGAAGGAGCTGGTCCGCGCCGGTCTCGGCGTCGGCATCATCCCACGCATGGCGGTCGACACGCCCCATCGCGCGCCGAAGCTGCAGATCCAGTCGCTGACGCCGCGGCTCACGCGCGGCATCGGCCTGGTCGTGCGGCGCGACAAGCCGCTGCATCGCGGCCTTCGCGAAGCCATCGCCGCCCTGCGCCGCGCTGCGCCCCGCTTCTCGCGCAAGCGACGCTAGCGGCGCCCCCATACAACGAACGCTTATGCTCTGCATAAGCGCGGTAGCCTACTCCGGCGGGACAAGGGCGCTCAGCTTGTCGGCATGCGTTTCCTTCCTCGTTCCCTCCATCGTTCCCTGGGCCGCCTGTTCCGTGAGACCGCGCTCTATGTCGGCGCCTCGCCGCTCTCGCACTCGCACCAGATCGATACGCTGCGCGGCCTCGATGACCACATGCTGCGCGACATCGGCGTCAGCCGGCCGGCCGCGGCGAGCGGCGCGGTGTGGTCGCGCGACACCATCGGAACCACCACCGGAGTCTGATCGAATGTCGAGTGTCACCGTCCGTGCGCTCAAGGAAGCGGACTTAGCCGTCGTCCAGGCGATCTACGCCCACCATGTGCTGCACGGCCTCGCGTCGTTCGAGGAGGAGCCGCCGCCGGTCGAGGAGATGCGCTCGCGCTGGCAGAAGGTGCTGGATCTCGGCCTGCCCTATCTTGTCGCCGAGCTCGACGGCGAGGTCGTCGGCTACAGCTACGCCAGCTCCTACCGGCCGCGCGCGGCCTATCGTTTCACGGTGGAGAACTCGGTCTATGTGCGCGAGGGGCTGGCCGGCCGCGGCGTCGGCAAGGCACTGCTCGATGAACTGATCGTCCGCTGCGAGGCCGGGCCGTGGCGCCAGATGCTGGCCGTGATCGGCAACCGCGAGAACGAGGCGTCGATCGCGCTCCACCGCCGCTGCGGCTTCCGGCTCATCGGCATCCTCGACGCTGTCGGGCACAAGCACGGCCAATGGGT
>DASXQC010000470.1:0-13272 GCA_036493235.1 Reyranella sp. | reverse complement strand
AGGCCGTGCCGACACCTATCCCAAGCGGCGTGGCCTCACGCGCGTGCCGGAGCTGATGGCAGCCGGCCTCACGGTCGCCTTCGGCCACGACTGCATGGTCGATCCGTTCTACCCGATGGGCTCGGGCGACATGCTCGAGGTTGCGTCGATGGGCCTGCACGTCGCGCACATGACCAGCCTTGCGGGCATGCGCGCCGCGTTCGACGCGGTGACGGTCAACGGCGCGAAGCTGATGGGCCTCGACGGCTACGGGCTGGAGCCCGGCTGCCATGCCGACTTCGTCGTGCTGCAGGCACGCGATCCGATCGAGGCGATCCGCCTGCGTGCGGCGAGACTGCAGGTCGTGCGCTGTGGCAAGGTGATTGCCGAGAACCCGGCGCAGAAAGCGCGGCTGCATCTGCACGGCCGTCCGGCGACCACGGATTTCACGCTCGAGGCAGTTTGAAGGGCGGTTGGCGCACGCATCGTGAACGGTCGGGCTGTCTTCCCAACTTCATCCACAGGCCCTAGGATGCCTCGCTTTCCCGGCGTTTAAGGGCATCTGGAAAGCACATGGCGCACATCAGACTGAATACCCACCCGTCGCAGGGCGGCCAGGCGGCTCCGGCGGTGAGTTGGGGCGCGCGCGATCCGAAGGTCCGCGGGCCCGTTGTGGGCACGGTGGCCGATCCGGCGCGGCGTAACGCGATCGGCGTGCATTCCGGCAGCTACGGCATCTATCGTGCGCTGGCGATCGCGGCCCAGGAGCTCAAGCCCGGCCATCGTCCCGACTTCACCAACACCACGCCGGCCGAGCCGATCGGCCCATTCGAAAGCTGGTTCGACCCGAAGAAGATCGTGTCGCTCGATCCATGGGGGCACCTGGTATCCGAGATCTTCGCCGACAAGCTGGCGGCCGGGTGGGATATCCGCCCGACCATCGCCGTCACCAAGGCCCATGTGAACATGCCGGAGATCGTCGAGGCGATGGCGGCTGGCCGGCTGAAGCCCGACAACGACATCCTGAGCGGATCAGGCGACGTGAAGGTGACCAAGGCCGCGATCGAGCCAGTGTGGTGGCTGCCCGGCATCGCCGAGCGCTTTGGCGTCAAGGAAGTCGATCTCCGTCGCACGCTGTTCGAGCAGACCGGAGGCATGTACACCGAGCTGGTGACGCGGCCAGACCTCGAGCTGTTCCTGCCGCCGATCGGCGGCTCGACGATCTACTTCTTCGGCGACGTGGCGAAGCTCGGCAAGCCCGAGACCAGGATCGCCTGCCGCCTCCATGACGAGTGCAATGGCTCCGACGTATTCGGCTCGGACATCTGCACCTGTCGCCCGTATCTCGCGCACGGCATCGAGATCTGCATCGAGATGGCGCAGCAGGGCGGCGTCGGCGTGGTGATCTACAATCGCAAGGAGGGCCGGGCGCTGGGCGAGGTCACCAAGTTCCTGGTCTACAACGCGCGCAAGCGCCAGCCCGGCGGTGATTCGGCGGCGCAGTACTTCAACCGCACCGAATGCGTCGCCGGCGTGCAGGACATGCGCTTCCAGGAGTTGATGCCCGACGTCTTCCACTGGCTCGGCATCGCCCGCATCGACCGCTTCGCCTCGATGAGCAACATGAAGTCCGATGCGCTGCGCGAGCAGGGCATCGAGATCGTCGAGCAGGTGCCGATCCCCGACGAGCTGATCCCGGCCGACGCCCAGGTCGAGATGGACGCCAAGAAGGCCGCCGGCTACTTCACCCCGAAGAAGCCGTTGGCAACCGATCTGGAGAAGGCCAAGGGCCGGGGGCTCATGGAATGACTCATCGGACCGCGCCACTCCAGTGGCGCATCATGCGGCTTGAGCGCCACTGGAGTGGCGCGGTCCGATGAAGGTCGACATTGCGTATCTCCGCACGCCCGCAGCGATCCGCGAACGGGCGGCGCAGGTTCTGAAGTATGTCGAGGATGGGCGGTCGGCCTGGTGGTCGGTCGATGCAAACGGGCTCGAGGCCGCGGTTCAGGCGACGCTCGCCGTCACGAACAAGCGCTTCGCCAATCCGGCGGCGATTCCCTTTCATTCGCGCTGGCGGCATTTCGAGGCCGGCGGTCACGACCGCTGGGCCGCGCTGGCGCCGCGCCTCTCCGGCGTTCCGAAGGAAGAGGTCGCGCGCCGCCGCATCGATCTCGCGGTCGTGTCGGTGCTGCTCGATGCCGGCGCCGGGCCGACCTGGTCTTATCGCGAGGCCGACACCGGAGAGACCTACGCGCGTTCCGAAGGCCTGGGCGTGGCGAGCTTCCATATGTTCGCCAACGGCGCCTTCAGCCGCGATCCCAAGGGCGAGCCGCTCAGGGTCGACGCCGATCGGTTGTCGGCGCTGACGCCGATGGACATCGCTATGGGCTTCCAGGTGAAGGCCCATAATGCGCTGGTTGGCCTCGAAGGTCGCGCCGATCTCCTGCGCAAGTTGGGCGGCGTCGGGCTCGACCGGCCGGGCGCGCTGTTCGACGTCATTGTGAAAGACAGCGGCACTGTGAAGGCGGCATCGATCCTCGCCGCCGTGCTCGACAAGCTGTCGCCGATCTGGCCGTCGCCGATGGGCGATATGTGGCAGCATCCGGTGATCGGCTGGGTGCCGTTTCACAAACTCTCGCAATGGCTGTCGTATTCGCTGGTCGAGCCGACCGAGGGCGCCGGCCTTTCGGTCGTCGAACTCGATGCGCTGACCGGCCTGCCGGAGTACCGCAACGGCGGCCTGCTGGTCGACGCCGGCGCGCTCAAGCCCAAGCAGTCGACGCTGCTGACCGACAGCTTCAAGCCGGGCGACGAGGCGATCGTCGAATGGCGCGCGCTGACGGTGGCGTTGCTCGACAAGGTGGCCGATCATGTGCGCGTCCATCTCGGCCTCGACGCCCAGCGCCTGCCGCTCGTAAAGGTGCTGGAGGCCGGCACCTGGTTCGCCGGCCGCGTGCTGGCGGCCGAGCGCCGGCCGGGCGGGGGCCCGCCGATCGCCGTCGACAGCGACGGCACCGTGTTCTGAATTTTTGGGGAGAGAAGATCATGTCCTTGCCGCCGTCGATCCACGTCGTCAGCCATCCGCTGGTGCAGCACAAGCTCACCAAGATGCGCGACAAGGGGACCTCGAGCGCGAACTTCCGCCGGCTGCTGCGCGAGATCGGCCTGCTGCTGGGCTACGACGCCACGCGCGACCTGCCCTTGGTGAAGACGCACATCGAGACGCCGGTCGCGGGCACCGAAGCGCCCTTGCTCGACGGCAAGAAGCTGGTGATTGTGCCGATCCTGCGCGCCGGCCTCGGTCTGGCCGAGGGCGTGCATGACCTGGTGCCGCTCGCCCGTGTCGGCCATGTCGGCCTCTACCGCGACCCGCGCACGCTGCAGGCAGTCGAGTACTACTTCAAGATGCCGGGCGACATCAGCGACCGCGACGTGATCGTGTGCGATCCGATGCTGGCCACCGCCCATTCGGCGATCGCCTGCGTCGACCGCCTGAAGGAAACCGGGGCGCGGCGCATCAAGGTGATTTGCATCCTGGCCGCCGAGCCGGGCGCGCGGGCCTTCGCCGAGGTGCATCCAGACGTGCCGGTATTCACAGCCGCCGTCGATGCCAAGCTCAACGACCACGGGTATATTGTCCCCGGGCTTGGTGACGCGGGAGATCGCCTCTTCGGCACCAAGTAAGCCAAGGGGAGACGATCATGACTCCGGATCTTAAGTATCTCTTGTTCTCGGTGGTGCTGGCGTTCGTGCAGGTGCTGATCGCGGCCGCGGCGTCAAACCACGTGGTTGGCCTGGTCACGCTGGCCGGCAACCGCGATCGCCTGCCGGAGTACACCGGCTTCGCCGGCCGGGCCAAACGCGCCCATCTCAACATGATCGAGAACATGGTGCTGTTCTCAGCGCTGGTGCTGATCGCCGCCGTCGCCGGCAAGGCCAACGCCACCACGGCGATGGGCGCCCTGATCTTCTTCTGGGCGCGGCTGGTGTATGCCGTGATCTACCTGCTCGGCGTGCCGTGGCTGCGGACGCTGGCGTGGGTCGTGTCGGTGATCGGCATGATCATGATCGCGCTGCAGCTGTTCTAGCTCACGGGTGATGGCCGGGCGTGGCGCCCATCGCCACGACCGCGAGCTCGACATCGACCTTGCCGGCCTTCTCGAAGACCAGGGTGAGCGGCACGTTCTCGCCCTGCTTCAGCGGCTCCTTCAGGCCCAACATCATTAGATGCAGGCCGCCGGGCGCCAGCGTCACGGTCTCGCCGGGCTTGATCTCGAGCGGGCCGTCAAGCTCGCGCATGCGCATGATGCTGCCCTCCATCTTCATCTGGTGCACCTGTACGGCGCCGGCGGCCGGGCTGCTGGCGGACATCAAGCGGTCGGGTGTCGTGCCGGTGTTCTTCACCGACAGATAGCCGCCGCCGGTCGGCGCGGTCGGCGGCGTGGCGCGCGCCCAGGGCTGGTCGATCTCGAGCGCGCCGAGCTTGTAGTCGTGGGCGACGGCCGGCGAAGCGCCCAGCAGCAAAGCGAGCAGCGCGAGCAGAGGGGAACGGACGAGCAAGACAACCTCCTTGTTTCAGTTTCGCGAGCGCGGCTGCGCATCGAGCCATTTGCGTACCATCGTCAGATCGGCGACACCCGGCAGCGCGGTCGTTTTGCCATCCGCGGAGACCAGCAGCGTACGCGGCAGCTCGCCGCTCCACGCCGGATCGATCTCGTAGCGCAGCCGTTCGTAGAAGCGGTCGGCGAAGGCCCAGCTTTCGGCGTGCTCGAGGCCGGCGCTCTGCAGCGCATCGTTCACCCGCTCCGGCGACTGGGGCAGCGGGTCGGCGGCGACCAGTACGAGGCGCATGTCGGGCCGTTCGGCGAGCAGCTTGCCCCATTTCGGCATCTCGACGATACAGGGGCCGCAGGTCAGGCCCCAGAAGTGGATGACCGTGGCCTTGCCGGCATGCGCGGACCAGAGCTTGGCCCAGCTTCCACGCTCGAACGGTATCGGCTGCCCGGCATCGGCCGCGCGCAGGCCGACGGCGGTCGACAGGCCGAGCACCAGCGCGAGGGCGATGATGATCGTGCGTCTCATATTGATTCTCCGACAGGGATGAGGCGGTAGCCCTCGTTCTTGGTCAGCCAGGACAGGAAGACATGGTCGCCGCGGGCGATCAGCAGAGGATGATCCGAGGCATCGGCGGTCTCGGCAACCGTGCGCGCCACGCTCCAGCTCCGGCCCTCGTCGTGCGAGACCTGCCAGCGGACCAGTGCCTTCTCGCCATCGAACTCCTTCCAGACAAGATGAATGGCATTCGACGTCGCTAGCACATAGGGGCGCGCGGGTTGACGATCCGGCGAAGCGAGAGCGCGGGGCGCGCTGAACGGCGCATCGGCGTTGTCGGCATGCGCATAGAACAGACCTTGCCGCGCCGAGCCGCCGGTGAACCAGGCCGCGTGATAGGAGCCGTCGGGCGCGATCGCGAGGCTCGGCCCGTGGTGCGGGCAGGCATCGATCTTCCAGTTGTCGACGCTCACGCGGCGCAGCGGCCCGGGTGTCGTCGGATCCTTGAAGGTGACGACGGCATGGTCGCGCACCGATCCCTCGAATACATTGCGGAACATCAGCGCCGGCCGGCCGGGACCGGCAAAAGCGAGGCCGAGTCGGCAGCACTCGCAGGTATTGTCGAGCGCGAGCCGGGTGTCGGAGAAGCGCATGCCGCTCCCGTCCGCCCAGGCGTAGGCGAGGGCTGCACCTGGATAGGGCTTGCCCGCGGCAATGGCCGCGGCGGCGTTGCGCTTGTCGAGCCATGCCGCGAACACCCGGCCGTCCGGGTCGATCCCGACGGTCTGGAAGCGCTGGCTGGTCGAATCGGAGGTGATCGGAACCGGCGTCGCGAACGTCGTGCCGCCATCCGTCGAGCGCGTCGCGTAGATGCGCCCGTTGAAGCGCTTGTCCTGGAAGATCGCGTAGGTGACGACGATTGCACCGCTCTTCTCGATGGCGAGCTGTGGCCGCGAATCGGGGCCCCAGTCCATGTTGAGCGCATCGGCGGTGACCGACACCGGATCGCTGAAGGTCTTGCCGAGGTCGGTCGACTTGGCGAGCACGACCCGATCTGCCGTGCCACGCGCCACCCACAACGCACCGTCCGGCCCGAAGGCCGGCGTCGCGGTGAATGCCTCCCGCGCATCCGTGGAGAAGGAGTGCATGGCACCGCCGTGCTCGTGATGTTGAGCGGCTGCAGTGCCGGCCAGCATCACGAGGGCGAGGGCTGAGATCGTGAGACGCATGGTGACTCCCTCCATGATGGACCTCAGAAGCGTGCCCGCAGACCGACGGCGGCGGTCAGCGGCATCCCGAGGGCCGGAATGGCGGTGGCGTTGACGATCGGCCCCTCGAATGTGGTCGTCGTGTAGCCCTGCGCCAAGTACTGCACGTTCGTCAGGTTCTGGATCGTGCCGTAGATGTCGATCGACTTGTTGAAGGAATAGTTCACGGCCAGGTCGATCAGCGTCGCGCCGTCATTCAGCTGCGTGTGACCGGTGTTGTTCCAGTAGGCCGGGAACGACTTGAGGTTGACGATGATCGCGAGGTCGGCGATCGGCCGCCATTCCGCCGCGGCGTTGAACATCCAGGCCGGCACCTGGCCGAGCTGGACGCCGGTGCGCAGCAGGTTGGGCACGGTCGTGCTGGTCAGGTAGGCGCTGGTCTGCGTGAAGCCGGCGCTGAGCTTCAGCTCCGGCAGGGCCTGCCAGCTGCCGAGAACCTCGAAGCCTGCGAAGCGGGCGCTGCCGACGTTGTTGTACTGGTTGACCGTGGTGATGCCGGTCAGGCCCGCCGCCGTCGCGAAGGGCGCTGCGCAGGCGGTGTTGGCGCTGCAGACCGCGACGAAGTCGATGTAGTTGTCGAGGTTGTTGTTGAAGTAGGTCGCCGACAGCGAGACCGTCTTCCAGTTGAAGTCGAAGCCGGCCTCCTGGCCGAAATTGTTCATCGGCTGCAGGTTCGGGTTGGTGGTGGTGAAGCTCGTGCCGGCGGCGAAGCTGCGGTACATCTGGTTCATGCCCGGTGCCGAGAAGTTGCGGTACGCCGCGCCGCGCAGCGTCAGCTCGTCGGTGACGTAGTACTTCAGGCCGATCCGCGGATCGAAGCTCGAGTAGGCGGAGTTCGGGATCGAGTTGAGCGTGGCGGCGTTCTGGTTCAGCACGCTGGCGTTCATCGCCTGGTAGAAGTCGCCGCGCAGGCCGATCGTGACGTCGAGCGGGATCGCGGAGAACGAGTAGGTGCCCTGGCCGAACACGCCCTGCAGCCGGTGCTCGCCCTGCGCGATGAAGGTGGTGGGCGCCGCGGTCGCGCCGGCATAGAGGTTGAGATTGTCGGTGATCTGGGTGCGGCGCGCGTCGACGCCGATCTTGATGTCCTTCAGCACGCCCGCATCGAGCTGGTAGAACACCGAACCGCCCTGGTTGTTGTTGGGCGCCTGCTCGCGCTGGCTGACGAACTGGTTGAGCGCGTTGATGTTGTTCAGCGTGTAGCTGCCGCTGCTGGCGTTGGTCGTGGAAAAGACGCCGCCGCCGGCCCAGGCGCTGAAATTGATCGACGACTTGTCGTCGAGCTTGTGTGTGCCGCCCAGCAGCAGGCGATAGCTCGACCACTGATTGTTCGCCATCTGCCAGGTCAGGCCGCTCTCCGATGCCTGATGGAAGTAGGCCTTGGCGAACAGGTTGGTCGAATCGGAGGGGTTCAGGTAGGCGGAGAAATTGACGTTGTCGGCCCACGATGCCGTCGGCACCAGATTGGCGTTCTGGTACTGCGCGGGCGTGAGGTTGTAGCCGCTGCTTTGCGAATGGCCATAGTCCAGCCCGACCTTCAGCTTGTCGTTGAAGATCATGCTGCCATAGCCGTCGCCATTGAAGGTATTGTAGCTGCCGTAGTTGGCGTCGAGGGCCACGCCGGTGCGCGACGGCTGGCGGGTGATGATGTTGACGACGCCGCCCATCGCCATGTTGCCCCACAGGCTGGTGGCGCCGCCGCCGCGGATCACCTCGACACGCTCGATCGAAGCCTTGGGAACCTGGCTCCAGTCGATGGTCCTGAAGAACGGGTCATTGATCGGCACGCCGTCGACCATGACCAGCGTGTTGATCGTGGTGCTCGATCCGAAGCCGCGAATGTTGAAGGGCTGGGCCGTCGGATGAAGCTGCCCGGTCGGGATGGTCGGCGCCCAGATGCCCGGGATGTGGTTGACGATCTGGTCCAGGCTGGTCTGGGGCATGGCCAGAATCTGCTCCCGCGGAATGACCGTGGTGCTGACGTCGAGCTTCTCGAGATCGGAGCCTCGGCCGGCGGTCACGGTGACGGGCGGCAATTGCTGGTCGCTCGGCGTCTGCGCGCGCACGAGCGTCGAGCCTGCGGACAGGCCCGCGACTGCGGCCACGACTGCCGCTCGAAGAAACGACATGAGCTACTCCTTCGTCGGACTCACGAAACGGTGGTCAGACGAAGGACGGAGGACCTCTTGGTTGGTGCGGCCCGTCTCGGATGCCGAGGGGCGTGAGCTGGTCAAAAGTTGCCAGCGACCGGACGGTCGCCGCGACACGCTCGATGGGCGTGAAGATTGCCGCCGGCGATGTGAAGGCCACGGCATGGGCGAGGCCGAGGCAGCACTCATGCTTGTCCTGCGCGAGCGGCACGTCCTGGCCCGTGTTGGAGCGCATGTCCGGCGTGGCGTTGCAGAAAACGCTCCACAGGGTCGCGGGTGCGCCGTCACGCATCAGGGCAGCGTGAACCAGCGGCTGCAGGAAATTCAGGGTGATTGCGAGCAGCGCCGTGGCCAGGGCCAGGGCGCGGCGGTCCGAAAGGGACTTTGCGCAATCCATATCAGCCTTATGGAGCAGCCAGTGAAGGTTGTAAATCAAACGCATGTGCGTTAGACGGACTGCAAATTGAGGATGGGGTGAACGCGTGGACCATAGCCCGGCCGGCGCATCCAAGATGATTTCCGGCACGCGCGACCAGCAAACTGTGGGCGCGGGTGGTACGCGGGGGACCTTGCCGAAGATCGCCGGCGTGCAGATTGTCGAGCTCGGCAACGTGCTCACGCGCAGCGGCAGCCTGCTCGAGATCTTCCGCAAGGACTGGCCGTCGATCGCGATCGGCGTGCAGCAGGTCAATTGGGTACACCTCAATCCGGGCAGCGTGACCGACTGGCATCGTCATGTGCTGCAGACCGA
Organism: Reyranella sp.; assembly: GCA_036493235.1. Lineage (GTDB taxonomy): Bacteria > Pseudomonadota > Alphaproteobacteria > Reyranellales > Reyranellaceae > Reyranella. The sequence goes on along the minus strand of DASXQC010000470.1, from coordinate 4,069 downwards.
CCACTTGGTCGGCGTCGGCGGCACCATCCGGCTGGCGCTGTGGGATGGCCGCGGGGACTCGCCGACGCAGGGCGCCAGCGAGGTCATTCGCCTCGGCGCATTGCGCCCGGTGCTGGTGATCGTGCCGCCGGGCGTCTGGCATGCGCTGCGCAACGAAAGCGGCGAGCCGGCCGGCTATCTCAACATGGTCGACGAGCTCTACGACTATGCGCGGCCCGACAACTACCGGCTGGCGCCGGGAACGCCCGGAGTTCCCGATATCCTCTAGCTCTGCCGGCGCCGGCGACTTCGGCGCGACCTTCCGGCTGATCCTGCTGACCAATGATCCGGCGCTCGCGGCGGCGGCCGACTCGTGCGTGCAACGGATCGGCATCGACTTCGAGCATATCGGCAAGGCCGAGCGCCAGGCGGGCCACGACACGCGCGTGTCGCGTCACGAGTGGAGCGAGCTCGCGGCGATCGCCCGCGTGCTCAAGCAGGCCAAAACGTTCGCGCGGCTGAACCCGGCGCACGATGGTACCGAGGCGGAGATCGAGACCGCTTTATCGTGCGGCGCGCAGGTGCTGATGCTGCCTTTCTTCCGTGGCCGCGAGGAGGTCGAGCGCTTCGTCGGCCTGGTGCGCGAGCGCGCCGAGGTGATGTGCCTGGTCGAGACGGCGTCGTCGTTCGTCCGCATCCGCGAGATCCTGAGCGTCCGCGGCGTCGACGAGCTGATGATCGGTCTCAACGACCTGCGCCTTCAGCTGGGTGTCGCCAATCACTTCGAGGTGCTGGCCTCGCCGATCATGGACGGTGTCTGCGCGGCGATGCGCCGAGACGGCCGGCCGTTCAGCTTGGGCGGCGTCGCGCGAGCGGGCGATGCCGGCATGCCGATCCCGAGCGACCTGGTCTATGCGCAGTATCCGCGGCTCGGCGCGACAGGCAGCCTGCTGACGCGCGCCTTCGTGAAGGACCTGCCGCTGGCCGATCTGCCGCCTGCGGTGGCGATCCTGCGGCAGTGCTTGTCGGCCTGGGCATGCGCGGGCGCCGTTGCGTTGGAGACCGCGCGCGCTGAACTCGAGCGTCGCGCCATCGCCTGGCGCAAGTGAGATATTCTTGCTCCGGGGGCACGTCACTCCGGTGGCGGGTCATATCATTGGACCGCGCGCATCCTGCGCGCTCATGACTGAGCGCACTCACATGCACGGATGAGCGCGCAGGATGCGCGCGGTCCACAAGAGCATGGGAAGACGCGGCCCTTTTCGTGGCGCCCGCCCGGTAAAGGACTCCAAGGAAAGCCGATGATGCTCTCTAGCGGCGGTCGCAGAGCATCAGGCGCGTGACCAGGGCGCTCGCAGGCTCGTCCGATGCCTTGCGGAAGAGCACCTGGCCCGACGTGTCGTGCGGCAGTTCGAGGGTGATCTCGACGGGCGTGCGGCTCGGTCCGACGATTTGCTCGAGGAGGGGCGGCGCGACGGGATCGCGGACGAGGCCGACGCCGATGCGACCTGCCTGGGTTGTCAGGGTGACCAGAAGATGCGGCTCCTTCAGCGTGGCGATCTGACCGGACAACGCGGCGCGCGCCGCATAGCCCCAGTCCCTGGCGTGGCCGGACACGAGCACGCCGTCGCTTCGGTGCTGTACGCGATGTGGCTGCCACGGCCATTTGCTCCATCGCCGAAGCTGCGGCAGTAGGTCGAGGACCGGAACGGACGCTGGCTGCGTCGGCATGCTCCAGGAGCGGCGTCGCTCGATCTCGGCCGTGGCCTGCTCGAGAATGCGGGCGAGGGTCGCGTGCAGGGTGTGCCGCTTGAACAGCTTCTCACGGATCGCATCGCCGATCTCGCGCCGCAGCGCGGGCTTGGTGAGATAGAGGTCGATCTTGGCGGCGAGTTCGTCGGCGCTGGAGTACGACACCGCCTCGCCGGCATCGCCGAAAGTGTCGACGAAGTCGCGCTTGCGGTTCAGCAGCACGAACCCGCCGGCGGCGAAGCCCAGCACCGGCTTGTGGCCGAAGCCGGCGATGAAAGAGGGATTCAGCACGTCGACCGTGATGGCATGGCGCGCAAGGGTGCGGGCAAGCGGCGGCCCCAGCGGGACATGGCCTTCGATCGTTTTCACGTTGGCATGCTTGAGGATGGTGCGACGGTGCGCCGCCTGCGCTTCATGGACGATGGTGCGGTTGGCAAAGCCCCAGAACAAGGTCTGGTCCGGATCGAGCTCCGGCCGCGACGCCGTTCGGCGCAACAGGATGTCCCAGATCGGCTGGTCGAGGTCGCGCAGGCTCTCCTCGACGATCTCGTCGGCGAGGGTGGCCAGGTACGCATCGGACCACGGGCGCGGATGCTCGTTCAGATGGCCGAGGAAGACGGCCTGCTCGATGGGCGTCATGTCGGGGTCAGGGCTGAAGCCCGGCAGGATCGGCGAGGCTTCGGTCAGGACCCTGCCGGCCGACAGGAAGCCGAGTTCCCGCATCACACGGGTCTGGCCGCTGTCGCGCGACCAGTGGATCAGCCGGGGGTGGCAGAGCTCGCGCCGCAGCGCCGCGAGCGCGCCGGGCCGGGACGTCGCCGGAGTCGGCAATCCGTTCGAGCCGGGGCCGAACACGCGCAGCTGATGCGCCGCAAAATCCAGCGGCGCACCGTCCCACAGGCAGATCGAGGGGATGTCCAGGACGTCCGAGAAGACGTTCGGCGCCCACCCGTCGCGCTGCGGCGGCAGCCGGCAGAACGGCAGCCAGGCGCCGACGTTGATTCCCATCGCGGCTTGCGGGCGGAAGGCCCGAAGGTCGGACAGGAGGTCGGCGATGGGGCCTGCTTCCCCTTCCAGGAACGTTTGCAATGGCACGTCGATCGTCGCCACGCCGAGATCGTTCAGCGCCTGCCGATAGAAGTCGTGGTAGGCGCGCAGGATCCCGTGAAGCCAGTCCGCCGGCGGGACCGTGACGGCGATGCGTTGCAGCGCCGCCTTAGACGGCTGTCCAGCCACCGTCGACGACCAACTCCGCGCCGGTGACGTAGGACGATTCGTCCGACGCGAGGAAGAGGATCGCGTAGGCCACCTCGTCGATCTCGCCGGCGCGGCCGAGCGGCACGCCCTTGAGCGTCTTGGCGCGCGTCGCCGGATCGGCGGTGCGGCCCGAGGTGCGCATCGGCGGCATCAGGCCGGGATGTACCGAGTTCACGCGGATGTTGTCCCGGCCGTGCTGGGCCGCACCCGACTTGGTGATCAGGCGCACCGCGCCCTTGGAGGCGTTGTAGCCGACATGGATGAAGCCCTGGCCGACGATGCCGGAGACCGAGCTGAGGTTGATCACCGAGCCCTTGCCCCTTTTCTTCATCAAGGCGATGCCGTGCTTCATGCCGAAGAAGACGCCGGTCGAGTTGATGTTCATCAGCCGGTTCCAGGCGGCGGTGTCGTAGAGATCCTGCTCGGCCGAGCCGGAGATTCCCGCATTGTTCACCAGCACGTCGAGCCCACCGGCGCTCTTCTCGATCTCGGCGATCGCGGACTGCCAGCCGGCCTCGTCGGTGACGTCGAGATGCAGGTAGCGCGCCTTGCCGCCGGCCTTGTTGATGCTGTCGACGACTTCGGCGCCTTCCTTGTCGAGGAGATCGGCGACGAAGACCATCGCAGCACCTTCGCGGCCGAACAGCCGTGCGGTCGCCGCTCCCATGCCGCTCGCCGCGCCGCTGATCAGCGCGACCTTGTCCTTCATACGCATTGGTGTTCCTCCGTCGTTGGTTTCAGGCCGCCTTGAGCCCGACGATGCCGGCGACGATCAGCGCGATCGATACGATGCGCATGGCCGATGCAGAATCGCCGAACAACAGGATGCCCGTGACAAAAGCGCCGACTGCACCGATGCCGGTCCACACTGCGTACGCGGTGCCCATTGGAATGACACGCTGCGCCGTCATCAGCAGGGCGCCGCTCACCGCCATGCAGGCGATCGCGAACAGCAGCCACCCGACTTGAAGGCCGCCGGCGGTCCAGCCTTTCTTGAGGCCGAGCGGCCAGCCGATCTCGAACAGGCCTGCGACGACAAGATACAGCCATGCCATGCGCTCTCTCCCCCAAACTGGCGCGC